>JASHSL010000076.1 GCA_030040855.1 Terriglobales bacterium | reverse complement strand
AAGATTGAAGAGCTCATCTTTCAACTGAAGGAGAAGTTCACGATCGTAATCGTGACGCATAATATGCAGCAGGCCTCCCGGGTGGCCGAATTCACGGGATTCTTTCTGCTGGGCCGGCTAATCGAGTTCGACCGCACGGAAAAAATCTTTACCACTCCGTCCGACAAGCGAACGGAGGACTATATTACAGGCAGGTTTGGTTAATGCGTACCCGCTTCCAACAGGGACTCGATCAGCTGCGAACCCGGCTGCTTCGCATGGGTGGGATGGCTGAGCAGGCGATTGATCGGGCCTGCCAGGCCTACATCGACCGTGATCTCAATCGCTGCCACATGGTCCTCGAAGGAGAGTCCAAGATCAACGAGGCAGAACGCGAGATTGACCTATTGGCGTTTGATCTGCTCGCGATGCAGCAGCCGACGGCGGTCGATCTGCGCTTTATACTTGCCGTCACAAAGATCAACTCCGACCTGGAAAGGGTGGGAGACCAGGCGGTGAACATCGCCGAACGAGTGATGGATATGGTCGAGCTGCCGAAGGCAGATCTTCCCGTCGACATTGGTCGCATGGCAGCGGCGGTTGCCGCCATGGTGCGCCGTGCCCTCGAATCCTTTATCGAAGGCAAAGCGGAACTTGCCCAGGCTGTGCTCGAAATGGATAACGTCGTCGACCGAATGCGCGACGACGCATTTATCACCTTAGTCAAAACCATGAACGAGCGACCGCACATAACCCGGCAGGCACTCGACGCCTTGCTCGTGGCCCGCAACCTGGAACGGGTGGCCGATCATGCCACCAACATCGCGGAGGACGTCATTTTCTGGGTGCGCGGGGCCGATGTGCGGCACAACGCACAACAGGAAAATCCCCCGCAAGAAATTTCCCCGCGGGCCACCGGCGCCTGACCCCACTGGACCACGCCGCCAGCGAGCGAAACCACGGGCTCGTCGAACCGGCCAATCGAAAGCTGAGCGAACCCTCCAGGCAACGGTGGATTCAGCCAATGGGGCGAAGTTCCGCATCATGCTGCCAAGCCGGTCTAGCGCCAACCGGAAATCCTCAGGCGCGCAGCCGATGGGCGTGCGTGCACACTGCGCGCACCGCTCGCGGCGGTTGGGTCGATTCGGCCCGTGGTTTCAAAACGCACGTAGATGCTGAAAGTCCGGGACCACTTGAAACGGCATCTCGGGTCGACGAGGTACCTCGCCCGCTTGGTCAATAAGAGCCGGGGAGGAGTTTCCCAAGAAGCGTGAGGCCTCACGAATGTGGGGAATACGGCCGGGTTCGAAGCCCATGAGCCGAGCACAGGTGGCATCGGCAGCTACCGGGTCGTCGGCAAGAACCACTGTGCAGAGCGGCCGTGGGCTGCCGTTGAGCGGACCATTTCCTTCCATACCGAGGACAGCGTCGGCGATGACGAAATGAATCGGAACCGTAGCACAAACATCGAGAACGCTCTGCTGAATTCCTACCCAATGAAGGATGTTCTTCGGCCAGCCATACTTGTTTCCGGGGACAACGCCGAACATGTTTTTCATGCTCAGAGTGACGCCCGACCAGTGATGGGTTTTGACCTTCGGCATGGAGACGATGAAATCCGCTGCCAGAACCGTTCTCGGAAGCCACAGGCACTCTAGATCGGTGTAGGAAGCAGCGAGCTGCATCCGAACCAGCTGGTCGCGGTTGAGATCCACAAACGGGATGTTGTGCAGTTGCAATTCCTGTTCGTAACCGCTCTCGAAAAGCACGAGTTGAGTGTCCCGCTGGTGTCCTGCGCCCTCGCCCACCACGACGTTGCCCGCGCCCAAGCGACGGAACGCCTCGGCGGCCGCAACCACCAATCGAGGGTGCGTATTGATGGCGCTGCCGGGACTGTAGTCGACCAGATTCGGCTTGAGTAACACAGTCTTGCGGTGGACATCGACGGGAAACAGACGGAGCCCGAGAAACAACAATTCCTCGATCGGTCGCGAGTAATCTTCCAGGCGAAGCAGCGCAACCCGTGACCGTCGAGCGCGTCGGTCGATCCGATACCGTGGCCTGAAAAAGGGAGCCGCGACGGAGACCCCCGCAGCGCCCGCGGCAACGGCAGCGAGAAATTCCCGACGCGTCATCGCCCAGGATCACCTCGTGAGCAGAGTCAGACAACGTTCGCAATCGAGAGCTAAGGCGATCACTGCCAGCGTGGCATTGTCCGACAGGCCGCAATCGCCAACCCGATCCGCCAAAAAGCTCAGGAGCCGGCCGACACAACGACAGTGCGCAGCCAGGGCGAGCGCCGACCACGCAAGACTCCAGGGAGCCGACAGGGTCGAAGCCTTACCCTCGAGCCATGCCAGGCTTCTTTGTACAGCGGATTCGTGAGGGCAATGCCTCAGAGCCAGCAGGGCGATAGCGGTATCGTCCGGGTGAGGAGCGAGGGCAGCACCGTAGACGACACTGTTGCCCGCATTCCATCCGCCGCCCGGGCAGACGCGATCGAGCAGCATTTCTGTGCCTCGCTCGAGGCGCAACTCGGAATGTTCTAGACTCCAAGAGCTGGGAAGATGACGTAAGGCAAGAACAGCAAAAGCCGTCGGAACCACCCAGCTATTGGTGTTCGGCTGCCAAGGCCAGCCGAACTTGTTCGGATCAAATCGGACGTGCCGATCGGCGGTACGAAACTTCCATCTCCAAACCCAGCTCGATTCCTTGCCGACGGATCGCAAAAGCCATTGAAATCCTTTGCGCCGGCTGGCAACCTCTTCGGAGTTGTTGGCCAGTGCAAGCAAGGCGAGTGCAGTCGTCCATGCCCCTTCGGCGTCGTCCCCGATAAAACTGGGCCAGCTGCCGTTCGGGTTCTGGCAATCCAGTAAACACCGCAAAGCGCGCTCGTAGGCACGCTCAGGGTCGGGCCGGAGCGCCAACATCGAATAGACGGTCGGCTCAACAGCAACTTGCGAGGATCCAGCCAGGGCAGGCCATCCCCCCGAGGATAGCTGTCTTTCCTCGAGGACATTACAAATCGCGGCGCGCGTGCTTTCGGTGCTCAGCATCAGAGGGAATGTTTTAAGTCTTCCCTCCGTAGCTGTCAAACCACGTTACACAAGAAACACCCGCGCGCGCCACACCCCCCGCAAATCGCTGTTCGAGCTCGACAAAGGTCAACGAGGCAATCGGGTGAGTTATTTGAAAAGCCGCCGAACGTGCGAGATGCAGCCACGCCGAATTGTTTTCGTAGAGTCAAGCCGTTGGCTGAAGGTCGAGCTGCCGAAAACAGCTGCCGGCGAACTGCGACTACCCAAACTGCTCTCCGCGAAGAAAAGTTGAGGAAGACAGTGGCCGACGGCACCCCAAAAAAAGATAGGGAAATTTCCGAGATCAGAAGTTGAGCGACAGCGATCGCATCCAACTGGCAATGGCGAGGCGAGCAGCGCAACCACCCAATTGGATCTCGGCAAAAAGCCCTTGTGCAAAAGATCAAGGACCTAGTTCGATGTGGTCCACGCTGCTACCCACGTCCTTACGGGAGGAACACGGTGCTCACACTGACGGGGATTCGACAGGGTAAGAACCTGCGCCGCCGGCTGGTGGTTAGGCGTGGCGGACTCGCCGCCGACCCCGGGGCGGCCGAGTGCGGAGGAAAGCGTTTGGGATTACTCTGCGCGGAGTGGTTGAGCACAAGCGGCAAAACAGAACGAGCTTCCACAACTTCCAGAGTAGGCGGCCAGGGTGAAGATCAAGAAGACACAATGGGCGGCTCTCGTGGTGCTTGCTGGATGCGCCCAAGCGCAGCCGCCCGCGGCGACAGGAGACGAGATCTATCAGCGATCTTCTGCTTGGGTTCGGTACTACGCCGCAATGTATCAACTGCCACCTGCATTCGTCGAGGCGATCATCGATCAGGAGTCCGCTTGGAACCCATATGCCGTCTCGAGAAAAGGTGCAGTGGGCCTCATGCAGCTCATGCCCCAAACAGCCGCGCGCTTCGGAGTGCACAATCGCTTTCGTCTTGAACAGAATATCCAAGGTGGTGTGGCATACCTGGCCTGGTTGAAACGACGGTTCCACGCGGACTTGAGGCTGGTTAGCGCCGCCTATTATGCGGGCGAGGCTCCCATTCGCCTGTGCGGGCTGGCCTATGCGAATCCGGACGTCTACAAGTATGTCCGCCAAGTTGCAAAGAAGTATCGGGTACGGCTAGCCAGCGGCGCAGATAGCCGCCCCCGGAGTGTCGGAAACCAAGTGAGGTGAGTCATGAACAACTCTGATCGGCTGGTGCTTCTATTTTGCAGCCTGCTTTCGACCGAGGTGCTGATGAGCCAAGTCGCGGAGCTGAAGCCACAGATCCGAACTCGAGTGGCCGCTGACGGCAAGGTCACGGTGGTGGAGGTGTTGGCCCATTTTGTGACCGTGGTTCGTCTTCCCGAGCCCGTGAACGCGGTGGCCATCGGCGATCCCGTTCTGTTTCAGGCTGAATACAACGAACATGAGCCGGAACTGGTATTTATCAAAGCCCTTACCAGCAAGCCTGCGGAAAGTAATCTCCTGGTATCGACCACCCGTGGACGGCAAATCAGCATGCTGCTAGTGAGCGAGGGGGAAGGGCCAGCCCGCGCCAAGGTCGACTTTCTCGTGCGCTACAAACCTTCCGGCGGGTTTCTCGTTGAGCCGGAGACGATGCCGATTTTCTTGGTTGGCGAAAGCGCGAGCTTGTCCAAGACGTCTGTCCCCACCCGTCTCGACGCCAGTGCTGCGGCATTGGCGGCTCCATGGTTCACGCGGGTCAGTGCCCCGAATCCACCCGCAGAAGAGCAAAGCGAAGGCAAGCCGGAGCCGCTCGATCAGTTGCTCGATCGCCAGCAACGCGCCCCGCTGCCCGCCTTATTTGGCGAACGCATCGAGAGAAAGAACGGCAAAGGCGATCTGCTTCGTGCTGGTATCGGCGAAGTCATCGACGGCGGACAGCGGGTGGCGGTTCTGTTTTCCGCCGTCAATACCAGCAAGCATGCAATCCTGCTGATGCCACCGCAGATCCAGGTGGGCGGCAGGATCAGATGGGGAAGACTGGTAAAGCACGATCGATGGTTGACCGCCGAGCAGCTTCCCGTAATCGACTTTCGTTGGAGCAGGCGGCGGATTGGATCCCAGCAACGCGCGGACGGAGTAGTGGTATTCGAGCGACCACCGTACAAGCAGTCCAACCAAACATTGTTCCTGCAGGTGGCCGAGTCGGGGGCTGTGGACCGCCCGGCTCTGGTGCCGATCGGCTTTGGAGTGAGCACAGCGGGGGAGGTTTCTGATCATGGAACGAGAGGAAATGACCAATAGAGACGGTTTGGCCTCGCCGAGCTTTCCCGAAGCGGGGGAAGCCCCGGCTTCGGCGGAAGAGAAAGAATCGACGGCAAGAACCGGTATTGGTGTCTTGCGGCAGATGGTTCACAACACGCTATCGGCGGCAAGACTGAAACCCAAGCCGGCGTGGAACCGCAAGGAGCTGGGCCGCGACAAAACCAAATCCATGCTGTGGTTGGCCAGCCTAGTCCTTGGCTTGCTGCTTGTGTTGTTGAGCCTTGTCTCGGCTCCGAAGAAGGTGCCTCCTCCGAGGGAAAGGCGAAACCGCCCTAATCTTGGGCGCAAAGTGACACCCGGGCAGGAAGGGGAGGACAGCGGCAAATCCATCACTCCTTTGCTTGACGCAAACCAACCTTCAGCAGAAGGAGCCCTCGGCAACTCTGTCACGGCCGAAGATGTGAGCCGGACCTCGCGGTCAGCAGGTGCTACGACTCTGTCAACGACAACCGCGATGGGGTCGGAAAAACCAATGCCGGCAACACCGAAGAACTCGCAAGCCTTCGCGCTGAAGGACATCACTTTTGATGGGGTGGCAACACAGCCCGCGGCAGGCCCACCTCTCCCTCCGCCAGCGGACAGCTCTCCATTTAAGAAAGCAGCGATCGTATATGTTCGCTCGACACAAACTGCAGGCATGACCGCTGGTTCTCAGGCCGCACTGCTCGAGCAAAACACCATGACGAACTCTCTTCCCGCCGGAACTCGAATCGTGGCGCGATTGGAGGCTCCGGTGAGTTCAGCGGTGGTAGCGCCGGTCGTGGCAGTGGTTGAGTACAACTACGAGCGCGAGGGTGAGATCGTCCTGCCGGCGGGAGCGAAGGTGTTGGGCAAGCTAGTCGAGGCACATTCGTCGGGGCTCGTCGGGCTCGAATTCGACCACGTCGAGATGCCGGACGGATCGACAGAAAAAATCCACGCCACCGCGATGGATTTGAAGTATGGCCCGCTGAAGGGTTCTGTTTCTGGCCAAAAGCACGGCGCGAAATTCCTGGTGAGTTCGCTCACCGGCCTGGGGACGGCAGCAGCCTACATGGTCGGTGGCCACTCGACGACGGCTTTCAATGGGCCGCTATCGGAGAACTCTTTGTTGCGTGAGCGCGTCGCCGATAACGTCGCCAATGCTGGCCAGGGGTCCTTGAACCAGCTTTCCTTCAACCAGAACATCGTGGTTACCGTACCGGCCAACACGCGGTTTTATTTGGTGTTCGAAGAGGGCGGGACGGATGCGGCGAGCAGGGTGGGCAGGCATGCGATCGAAACCGCCGTCTCGAACGCGGGAGACGACCACCAGCCGACACTCGAAGAGTTGCGCGAGCTCATGCAACTCCGGCGCGAGCTCGAGCAGATGTACCAGCCGACCAGTATCCCAACAACAACTACGACCACCACGGCACAGACTCCTGTGCAATAAGAGGAGGAGACGGAAGTCGGACTGTACGGGCTTTCATCGATTGCCCATATGCGGAAACGCACTGATTCCAGAGTTGACGCAAAGTATCATCAGCGTTTCTCCGCTTCCAGGAGATCTCAACCTTGGTTGGCGGATTTGACAGCCCTAGAATTCGGATCTAACTTTCCGCCCACATTGATGGTTTTGCTCACCTGGTTTCACACCTTCCGAGAGGAGCGAAGAAGGCGAAAGGAGGTAGATAGTGATGAGAAAAGTCCAAGACGGCCCGGCAAAACAGAAGCTGCTCGCCGGATCGCTCATGTGCGTTGTGCTAGCTGCCGAATTCCTGTGGGCACAAAACTTGGGAACTGCGCCGGCAACGAACGTCGCCGTACAGGGGCAACAGGCGACACAACCCGAAGGCGCGTTCCTGAATTTCATCAACTGGATCGGCAACGTGATTGCCCCGGTCGGCGCGGGCGGAGCGGTGGTCGGCGCCGTCGTGTCTTGGCTGACCGGACGTGGTTTTGGCCGCTGGTTATTTGCGGCTGCCTCGCTGCTCGCGGTGTCGGGGGTTACGCGCCTGCTCGAATACTGGATTGCCCAAGGAACAGGGGGTGTCACCTAAGAAGTCGAATCCCTCAAGAAAGGGCCAAGGGAACTGGAGTGCCAGAAGGGAAGCTGGTCTCCAGTGCCCTGTGGCGCAGCGCTTGGCATGATTGGCAGTAAGACGACTCCGAGGAAGGGATATGCCGATTCCACAACTTCTGAACGACATCATCGCATTACTGCTCTTGCTGGCGCCGTCGGCTGCGCTTTTGTCTTTGGTACTGGCGGGCATTGCGCTGCGTCGCGAGGGGGTCACAACATTTGTCATTGGTGGCGGGTTCACGAAGTGGATGTTTTGGGCGATTGTTTTCCTCACCCTGCAACCGCTGCTGAGCTGGTTCCCGTCGTTCGGCGTGGGAATGTCCATCCCCACCGGGGGAATCAGCACGGGCTGGCTGGCAAGCTTTCAGTCCGATGTGGCTTCCTTTCTGACCAGCTTTGTGGTGGGGCGGCTGGTCCCTACCTGCGCCGCCTATTTCGTCCTGCGCGCGATTCTCGATACGGCTTCCGGAGGCCACCCTTTGCCGTCAATTCTGACGGCGATGTTCTTGCTAGGCACACAAACCACGTACAACCTGATCCAAAGCTATAACACCGGAACCCCGTATGCGACCGTCGACGTCCTCGACTCCCTGTGGAATCACCTGGTTGGAACCATCATGCCCATCGCTGCTGTCCTGGCACTGGTGGCCGCCATTCTAAATTTTTCGGTCCGCAAGCCATTCCTGAAGCACATTGCGGTGTCCTTGGCCCTGCTTTCTGTCTCGGCCATCTGGAACCTTGTGCTGGCCATGATGTAGGAGGTGGCAAGTGAATCTTAACAACCTGTCGTTCGATCAGGGAGTTCTCAACCTTGCCAACTGGATGGGAAACGTCATCATGCCGACGCTGGCGGGTCTGTTCATCATCCTCGC
>JASHSL010000075.1 GCA_030040855.1 Terriglobales bacterium | reverse complement strand
TGGTGGCGTCGCCACGACGAGTACGACAGGGAATAAGAGAAGAATAGACAGCCATAACAAGGAGGAGATTAGGTGGTCAATGCCTCCGGTTAGTTGGAATCGACGAAGACCTGTCCTTTTATGAAGGAGCTGGGGCGGGGCCGAATGTGGAAAAAGCAAAAAAGGCAGTCGCCGCGCTGAATGATCAGCGATAGTTGTCTGCCGAAGGGCGATTCGAACGTCGAGGAGATGGAAGCCAAAACATCGAGGAGGAAGAAGATGAACGAATTCGTATTTCTCTACCGCGGCGGCCAAACTGGCAGGTCGCCCGAGCAGGCGCAGCAAGTGATACAGAAGTGGATGGCCTGGTTTAAGGAGCTATCGGAAAATGGCCACGTTAAGGACCGTGGCCAGCCTCTCGAACGCAGCGGTAAGCTCGTGAGTGGCAAACGCAAGGCCGTCACTGACGGTCCGTTTGCCGAAGCCAAGGACGTGGTCGGCGGCTACACTTTGATCGTGGCCAAAGACCTTAAGGAGGCAGCCGAGCTCTCCAAGAGCTGTCCCATTCTCGAATTCGATGGCCAGGTAGAAGTGCGCCCGGTCATGAAGCTGAACATGTAATGGAACTCAGTGAACATCTCTTCCGGCACGAATCCGGGCGCATGGTTGCCACCTTGACGCGCGTCTTCGGAGTTCACAATCTTGCCCTGGCAGAAGACGTGGTGCAAGAGGCCTTCTGCCGGGCGCTTGAGGTCTGGAACTTTCGAGGCGTGCCGGAGAACCCTGCTGCTTGGCTCATGACAACGGCAAAGAACCGCGCGCTTGATGTTCTTCGGCGCGAGCGAACCGCCAGGACTTTCGCACCTGAGCTGACACGCCAACTAGAGAGCGAATGGACGCTGGCGCCCACCGTCGAAGCGGAGTTTAGTCCTGCGGCCATCAAGGACGATGAACTGCGCGTCATGTTCTCCTGTTGTAGCCCGCGTTTGCCGGAGGAAGCGCAGGTCGCACTGATTCTTCACATCCTGTGCGGCTTCAGCGTGGATGAAATTGCAAGCGCTTTTGTCAGCAGCCACGCTGCCACCGAGAAGCGCATTACCCGGTCCAAAAAGGTGCTCGCAGGCTCGAAGAGGCTGTTTGACGTATCCGGCGCAAAGGACTTTTCCCGGCGCCTGCCCGCAGTTCATCGTGCTCTCTATCTGCTATTCAACGAGGGCTATCATGGCGCGTCCCCGGAGTCGGCGGTTCGATCCGAACTGTGCTACGAAAGCATGCGGCTTACATCGATTCTCTTGAAAAACCCTTTGGGTGCGACGCCGGCGACCTTCGCTCTTGCCGCTCTCATGTCCTTGAACGCAGCGCGTCTACCCGCACGAGTCGTCTCCGGACACTTGGCCGCTTATGCCGATCAGGACCGATCACTTTTCGATCAAGCACTCGTCCAAGAAGGGCTGAGGCTTTTGGAGCGCTCGGCGAGCGGCCCCGAGATGACTGATTATCATGTCGAGGCGGCCATCGCTTGGGTTCATACGTCGGCCCAGCGCTCCGAAGAGACCGATTGGGCGATGATCATTTCCTTATACGACAAGCTGATGGCTATACACCCTTCACCGGTTGTCGCTCTGAACCGTGCTATCGCGATTGCACAGATTGAGCGTCCTCAGCGGGGGTTGGAAGAGATCCGCGCGATAAAAGACTTGGAGCGGCTTGCTGAGTACCCTTTCTATCACGCTGCGCTCGGTGAGTTTGAGATTGGCAATGGAGATCTCCAGAACGCGCGCGAACACTTCGCAACTGCGCTTCAGCGTGCCCGCAATCCTATGGAGCGCAGTTTCTTCGAGCAGCGAATCGGTGCGTGCTGATATGTTCAAGTGCGTGCGCTTAACGACCAGCAATGCACGAATTGATCCTGACAGAGGCGTCGATTTGAGGATTGGTAGTGAATAACGGGCGTCAATTCCGCGATCTGCCACTAGGCGTTCACTGAGCGCATTATCGCCATAAGCGGCCAATCGCTTCCCGTTTTCATTCAGGTGGTCTGGAGTTTTCTTATCTCGGCGAGGATCTTGATAAGGCGGATGGAGAGCCGGAGGAGACGATTGCGAGCATTACCGTTATGGAGAGAACGGCGGAACATCTCCATGACGTGTTGAGCGGCGATTAAGGAGTCGATGAGGCCGTCGAGGCCTGTACGTACGGGTGCGGTAGATGTTTTGGGCTGCGGAGCCAGATGCCTGGGTTTGGAGCGAGCCAGTTGGAACTCCCGCTGGAGATCAGTGAGGGCGACATCGACGTAGCGCATGGTCATAGCCGGATCGACGTGACCGAGCAACTTCATCAGGACGGGGAAGCTGACGCCGGAGCGAAGCATCTCGGTGGCGTAGGTATGCCTGAACTGATGGGGGACGATATCAGTGGGAAGTCCAAGAGAGTGGCAGACCCGATGCAGGTAATCGCGGAGTTGAACTAGGAGAGCTACTTTACTTCCGGGACGCGCCAGGAGCCGTCCCTCGGCAGGCAGAGGATCCAGAGAGCGAAAGAAGCGCAGGCGGTGTACAAGATCACGGACGAAGGCATCGACGGGGACCATGCGCTCGGTCTTGAGTTTGCCGAGGGGGACATGAATCGCCCATTGGTTTGGCCCCGTTGAACGCAGACCGTCATAGGAGAGGTCGACGCATTCGCCGATGCGCATGCCGGTGTAGCGGAGCAGGAGGAAGACATTGGCGCCGAGATCGTTGCGGTGCATGAACTCCTGCTGGAGGAGTTGATCCTGCTCGGCGGTAAGCGGTCGTGGCAGAGTGTGGGGCGAGCGCGGAATATCCTCGCGCAGCAGTAAGTAGGCCAGTTCAGCGAGGTGGCTGGTACGGGCCAGTTCATGGAATATGGTGCGCAGCGCGAAGCAGCGTCCGATGCAGGTCGTGGTTGCCAGAGGTGGATTCTGGGCGCGCAGGTGCGCCATCCATCCGAGGATATGAGGATCGCGGCGCAGTTGCTCGAGGCGAGTGATCTCCGGGTGCTTGGTTCCGAGATAGACGAGGAAGTTGCGCACTACCATGTTGTAGTAACGCTTGCTGGAAGGAGCGAGTGCGGTGCACAGAGACTCGACCGCGGGCGCGAAGACCGGCACCAGCGGGTGCTGGAGCGGAGGGCGGCGCCAGCGCATCAGGAGATCCTCGGCGGAGGATGTATACACTGGGCCGCGGCGCGGGCGTACTGCAGATAAACATCCTGCGGGGAGACCTTCACGTAGTGCATGGTGGTTTCGATGTCGGCGTGTCCCATCAACTGCATGAGGGCGGGCAGGCTGATGCCGGCGCGCACCATATCCGTGGCGAAGGTATGTCGGAACCGGTGGGGATTGGCAAGCTGGACGCCAGTAGTGCGGCGATGATGGCGGAACAGGGAGCGTAATCCCGCGGGTGTCACCCGTTGGCCGCGTGCTGGCCCTTTCAACACGACGAACAGTGCTGCCGAGCAGGGATCGGGGCGCTCCACGCGGAGATAGTGATCGAGCAGTTGCGTGGTTTCCGGCGCCAGTGGCAGCAAACGCATCTTGGTTCCCTTGCCGCGGACACGGATCTGACCTTCGGAGAACCGTACGTCATCGCGGTTCAAGGCCATGACTTCGATGGAGCGGAGGCCGTGCATGAGCATCAGGCCGACGATAGCCAGGTCGCGTGCGTTTCGAAAACTGGACCAGAAGCGTGCCACTTCATCGACCGAGAGAGGAACGATGTTGCGCCTGGGCTCTCGCACTCGGAGTCTGCTGAGTTCGAACCTGGGCCGTCCCAGACCCAACGGCCTACGGTGCAGGAAGGGCTGATGGAAGCCGTGCGCGACCTGACAGGGAGCGTCGGGGAACTGATTGCGGATGGCGCGATCGGCAGTGGCAGTGCGGTCGTTGATGGTGGAAGCAGAAGGCGGAGGTTGCCGGCTGGACTGGAAGCGCACGTAATCGAACAGAGTCGACTCAGTGAGGTCCGCAGCGGAGATTTCGCCGGTATGGTGAAGGCTTTCCCACCAGCGTACGAAGTGCAACAAGCTATGCGCGTAGGTGTACAAGGTCTTGTTGGAAAGGCGGCGGACATACTCGCGGTCCAGGTAGCGATTGATCCAGGCAACGCCCTTACCGGTGGATGGCTCGACCACCTGAATCGGACTATGTGCGCCCGAAGAGATCTTCATCGAGATCACGCGGAACTTCATGTCTGCGCAGCCTTCAGGAAAGACCGGAACTGTTCCACATCCCCGCCCCCGACGAAGAAGGAGTTGGGATCGTGGCCTTGCGGCAGCAGGATGCGGCGCGCGGTGATACCGTGTGTGCCAAGACGGTGGGCCAGCTGCTCTGCAGCCTGCTGGCCACTCTGGTTCTGATCGACATCGAAGGCGCGATATACCGTGCGCTCACCTTCGCACAGCTGGCGGAACTGGCAGTCATTCAGATGGGTGCCCAAGGCGCAGGTCACATTGTGGAATCCCTCCTGCCGCAAAGCGGCATAGTCGAACAGCCCCTCGACCAGGATGACGTCGGAGCAGCTGCGAACCTTCTCCCAGGCATACAGGCCGCCCTTGCTGCCGGGCAGGAAGCGATGGGCGAAGGCAGAGCCGATGCTGCGGCCATAGAGGTTTACGATATGCTCGCCCTGGCGCAACGGAAACACGATGCGCTGATAGAGAGCATCCGCACCGCGAACGTTGATCAGGCCGATCCTCCGCAACCCATCGAACGAATAACCTTGCGCGGTCAGATATCGGCGCAGGGTTGCGCCAGGCGCATAGCCGATGCCGAGCTCCCGGATCAGAGCCGGATCATGCACTCCGCGCCGGCGGAGATAGGACGTCGCTTCGGAGCATTGGTCCAGTTGCTGCTGATAAAAAGCCGCGGCCTGTTCGAGTACAGCGGTGACATCACCGTCTGGGTTGATCTTGGCATCCAGCCAAGCCAGGCTCTGGCGGAAAGAAAGGCCGCGCGATAACTGGACGAAGCGAATCAGGTCGCCGCCCTGGCCGCAGCCGTGGCAGTAGAAGACATTTTTGCGTGTGTTGACATAGAACGACGGCCGAGTTTCCTCGTGCAACGGACAGAACCCGACATGCTCGGATCGGCCCGCAGGCCGGCCCGTCCAGTTGTGCTGCCGCAGATAGTCCAGCAACGGTGTCCGCCGCTTGAGCCTTTCGACGTCTTCGCCCACAGCACTTTTTCGCCTCCGGAGCCTAGCGTAGGAAAACCACGCTGGCGTTCCCAGGCAAGGATGGTGGGGGAACGGATTTTTCTCAGCGGCGCATTGGGCAGAGGACTTCGAGCATCGGAATGACCCTGGACAAAGACCCTGCTTGATCCTGACCCCTGCGTGCCAGCCAGCCAGTCACGCGGGCCAGGATCTGATCGAGAAACGAACACCATGACCGGGAGCCATCCAGACCAGACGACCAGCGGCGCACCGTGGACGGATCGGGCAGCCGATCAGCATCCTTGAACTTCGGCGTTGCCTTTTCCCACGAACAGTGCTCCACAAAGCGCCGTAGCCAGGCCTGGCACCGGGCCAACAAGCTGTAATGCGTGTATGGAAGAGAAAATACCGGCAGGAAGGTGAAGGTCCTTCCGCATCGGACACAGCGGCCTCGGCGAATCCCGATCCAATCGTGATGCTCGTCGTGCGCCTGCTTGCGCCGCCGCCCGTGGCCAACAATCGACTCCTGTTTACAAGGCGGGCATCGGCGTAAGATGGTTTCGTCCGAGTCTTCGCCCCAGCCGGTTCCCAGCTCGTCCGGCGCAACGCGGACTGGGACAAAGAGGATCGTACTTCTATGAGAAGGTCATAAAAGTGAAATCGGCTGGTTTCGTAAACCATCCAGACCGATCTCCCAGCTTGGTTTTCCCCGTTATGGGATTACTTCCTGTTTGGTCACTCGGGAAGGATCGCCCGAAATCTCCACAAATTCCACACTCCTATTCGAGGCTGCTCTCAGAAAGTATAGCCGCCTGCTTGCGCGTGGGACTACTCGTAACGCAGCGCGACCATGGGATCGACGCGCATTGCGCGGTGCGCGGGTATGTA
>JASHSL010000074.1 GCA_030040855.1 Terriglobales bacterium | reverse complement strand
GAGTTAGGCAAGCGATTACGCTTTGGCGCCGCAGCACTTCTTGTACTTCTTGCCGGAGCCACAGGGACAGGGATCATTGCGACCGATTTTGGCAGTGCTGCGCACCACCTGCTGCACCGGCTGCAGATCACCGGCGCCTGCCATGTTCGCCTGCTCGAGTTCCCGCCGCTTTCGGCGCTGGAATGCTTCCTCGACTTCGTCCACCGACGTAGCCAGGGCTCGCGGCCGACGAAGGCCGTCTCCGCCGCCGCTGCCGGAAGCGAGCATTGCGACTCCGCTCTCCGGGCCCTGGTCCGACGCTCCGCTTCGAGCTAACTCCCGGCGTTCCAAAATCTGCATGAGGTAGAGATAACGAACCGTTTCCTCCTGGAAACGTCGCATCATCGCCTCGAACATGTCGAAGGACTCGCGCTTGTACTCGACGAGGGGATCGTGCTGGCCATAACCGCGAAGCCCAATTCCCTCTTTCAGATGATCCATGTCGCGCAGGTGATCTTTCCATTGCGCGTCGATCACGCTCAGCATGATCATGCGCTCGTGATACCGCATGGCGTCGGCTCCGATGAGCGTTTCCTTCGCCTCGTAGCGGGCCTTAAGCTTGTGGAAGATGGCGTCGCCGATTTCCTGGCGGTTCAGAGTTTCCGGCTTGATTCCTTCGGCCAGAATATCGACGCCGAAGCGGGTGAAGACGGCGTCCTTCAAACCTTTGATGTCCCAGTCTGCGGGATGGGCTTTCAGCGAACAGAATTCATCCATCAAGTCGCCAAGAATGCCCGCGACATAATCTTCGAGAATCAGTTCCTTCTGATCGACGCCCTCGAGAAGCTCGTGGCGCAAACCGTAGACGGCTTCCCGCTGCTTGTTCATGACGTCGTCATATTCGAGCAGATGCTTTCGGGCTTCGAAGTTCTGCGCTTCGACTGCCTCCTGCGCCTTCTCAATGCGGCGGGAAATCAGCCGGGACTCGATCGGAATACCCTCTTCCATACCCAAACGCTGCAGGAGATTCGAGACCCACTCCTTGGCGAAGATGCGCATCAGGTCGTCTTCCAGGGACAGGTAGAAGCGCGACGAGCCAGGATCCCCCTGGCGACCGGCCCGGCCGCGGAGCTGATTGTCGATGCGGCGGGCTTCATGGCGCTCGGTTCCGAAAATGTGCAATCCTCCCGCGGCGACGACTCGATCGTGCTCCGCGTCGGTCTGCTGTTTGTAGCGGTTGAAGATGGCCATCCACGGATCCGTAGGGACGGCGTACTCATTCCCCAGGTAGTACCACACGCTGCTGTTGCTGTCGTCCACCTTCGCTTGCACCTTGCCCTGGGCGGCGCGCAGCTGCTGGGCAATCCCCTTCTTGACGCTTTCCTGCTTGGCCATAAATTCCGGGTTTCCGCCCAGCAAAATGTCGGTACCGCGGCCTGCCATATTGGTGGCGATCGTGACCATGCCGAAGCGACCGGCTTGCGCGACAATCTCCGCCTCTTTCTCATGCTGTTTGGCATTCAAGACCCAGTGCTTGATGCCTTTCTTCTTCAGCAATTCCGAGAGGCGCTCGGATTTTTCAATCGAAGTTGTTCCGACCAGCACCGGCTGGCCGGTGGTATGCAGCCTTTGGATTTCATCCGCGGCGGCGAAGTATTTCTCTTTCGCGGTCCGATACACGACATCCGGATGCTCGACGCGGAGCAAAGGTCGGTTGGTGGGAATCACCATCACTTCGAGCTTGTAGATCTTTTCAAATTCCGTCGCTTCGGTTTCCGCCGTGCCGGTCATGCCGGCCAGCTTCTTGTACATGCGGAAATAGTTCTGGAAGGTAATGGTGGCCAGGGTTTGGTTTTCGCGTTCAATCTTGACGTTTTCCTTGGCCTCCACGGCTTGGTGCAGCCCATCGGACCAGCGGCGGCCAGGCATGAGCCGCCCGGTGAACTCATCGACAATGATCACCTCGCCTTCTTTCACCACGTACTCGACGTCGCGGTGATAAAGCGCGTGGGCTTTGATGGCGGTCTCCACATGATGTTTGAGCTCCCAGTTCTCGGGATCGGCGATGTTGCCGATGCCGAGCAGGGACTCCACTTTTTCCCAGCCCTCGTCGGTCACGGTGATGCTGCGGTGCTTCTCGTCGACGACGTAGTCGCCGGTAAGCTGCACCGGCTCGCCCGGGGCTACGTCAATTTCCTCGCCCTTCTCCAATTTGGGGATGATGCGATTGACCCGGGCGTATTTGTCCGTCGATTCTTCGCTGGCGCCCGAGATGATGAGCGGGGTGCGCGCCTCGTCGATCAGGATGGAATCGACTTCGTCCACGATGGTGAAGTTATGCCCACGCTGCACACAATCGCGCAGATCGAATTTCATATTGTCGCGCAGGTAGTCAAAACCGAATTCGTTGTTGGTGCCGTAGGTGACATCCGCGGCATAGGCGTCGCGGCGCTGCTGATCATCAAGGTTGTGAACGATCACTCCGACGGAAAGCCCGAGGAAGCCGTAGAGCTTGCCCATCCACTCCGAATCGCGCTTGGCCAGGTAGTCGTTGACGGTCACCACGTGCACCCCTCGTCCACCGAGCGCGTTCAAATAGACCGGCAGCGTAGCCACCAACGTTTTCCCCTCGCCGGTCTTCATCTCCGCAATCTTGCCTTGATGCAGGACGATGCCTCCGATCAGCTGCACATCGAAGTGCCGCATATTCAGAACTCGCCGTCCTGCCTCGCGAACCACAGCAAACGCCTCCTCGAGAATCTCGTCCATGACCTCCCCGAGGGCGGTTGCCCGCTGCTGGTCGAGTTCCTTCCGCCGGTCGGAGTCAGTGTCGGGCTCATCCGGGATTTGGTGGAGGCGGTCCTGGATGCGGCGACGGAACTCGTTCGTCTTGCCCCGGAGCTGCTCGTCGCTGAGCTTTTCGATGGAGGGCTCGAGCGCGTTGATGGCCTCGACCCGAGGCAACAAACGCTTGATCTCGCGCTCGTTCTTGGTGCCAAAGACCTTGGCTATGAGGGCACTAATCAAGATTCACAAATCCTTGGGCGGATGGCTACACCCCAGCCCACATCCCTAGAAGCCTAGCATATTAGATGCGGTTTGAGGGTGTCCGTCGCGGCCCCCAGCAAGTGCGGGTTGGCGCAACCGGGATGCCACCGGGAAGCGCCCACGAAGCCCGGTCAGGCTACCGCCTTTCCCTACAGAGGAATTCGTTTTCAGGTATAGTTCTCGCGGAATATGGCCACCTTTTACGACCTGTTTCGCGCCTCTGCCGAGCGCTGGCCGCACAATGTTGCGCTCGAGATCCAGCGGCGGGATAGTATCGAAAGCTATACCTACGGCGAACTGCGACAGATGGCCGAGTCGATTGCCCGCTGGCTGACGAAGCAGAACCTTCCACCGGCTGCCCGAGTCGCAATTCTTGCCGACAACCATCCCCTCTGGGTAGCCGTTTATCTGGGCATCATCGCGGCGGGACACACGACGGTTCCGCTCGACACGGCACTGCATGCCGATCAAGCGGCAACCCTGCTCGCCGATAGCGGCAGCTCGCTGCTGTTTTGTGACGACAAGCATCTAGGCGTGGCGCAGGAGGCGGTGGCCGCACGACCGATTCCGATGGTCAGGATCAACGAAAGGGCTCGCCCCGCCTTTCCGAACGGCACCCCCGACGCTGCTCGGTCGCTCCCCTCCGGGGACCGGAATGCCTCTACCGCACTGGCGGACGGAGTGACAGATCTCGACGGCATCGTGGCGGCGGGGCCCGGCCATTTCGCTCCCCATCCTGGCGCGGAGAACGATTTGGTTTCCCTGCTTTACACCTCGGGCACGACCGCCGATCCCAAGGGCGTGATGCTCAGCCATGCGAACTTTATGGCGGAAGTCGAAGCCGTCTTTGGCTGGGTCGAGATCGGCCCCCAGGACGCCCTGCTGGGAGTGCTTCCGCTATTTCATGTGCTTTCGCAAATGGCCAACCTTTTGTTGCCTCTGGTCAAAGGATCCCGCGTCGTGTACCTGGAGACACTGAATACGACCGAGTTGCTTCGCGCCCTTGCGGAGAGAAGCATCACGGCGTTCGCCGTGGTTCCGCAATTCTTCTATTTGATTCACGATCGCATCTTCAAAGAGATCTCCCGGCGCGGCCGTCTGGCGCGAACGATGGTCGCAATGCTGATGGCGGTCACCGGCTTCACGCGAAAGCTCGGCTGGAATCCGGGAAGGATTTTCTTTCCCCAGGTCCACAGACTCTTCGGCGATCACATGCGCTACCTGGTCACCGGAGGATCGAGGTTCGATCCCGAGATCGGGCACAGTTTTTATGCCCTCGGCCTGGACATTCTCCAGGCCTACGGATTGACCGAGACCTGCGGCGGTGCATTCGCGACCCGGCCGGACCACAATGTCATCGGATCGGTGGGTCCGCCGCTGCCCGGCGTGGAAGGAAAGATCCTGGATCCACTCCCGGTCGAAGATATCCCCGAACCTGTCGGAGAGGTTGCGATTCGGGGAAAGGTTGTGATGCAAGGGTATTGGAACCGGCCGGATGCGACCGCCGCCGCCCTCGTAAACGGCTGGCTGCACACCGGGGATCTCGGCTACTTCGACAAGGGCGGGAATCTATTCATTACCGGACGCAAGAAAGAAGTCATCATTCTTAGCAATGGAAAGAACATCTACCCTGAAGAGATCGAGGCACACTACCTGAAATCCCCCTGTATCAAGGAAATCTGCGTGCTCGGCCTCGAGCGACAGCCGGGAGATCCTGCCTCCGATCGTCTGCATGCGGTCATCGTGCCCAATTTCGATCTGCTGCGGCAACGCAAGATTGTGAACACGAAGGAAGTCATTCGCTTCGATATCGAGAGTTTGTCGACCCAGCTGCCGTCGACCAAGCGAATTGCGAGCTACCAAATCTGGCGGGCCGACGCCCTGCCGCGCACCACGACTCGCAAGCTGAAGCGCTTCCAAATCGAGCGCCTGGTACGGGAAAACCAGGCCCAGCGATCCGGGGAAGGAGCCGAGGCGCGAGACCAGCCTCCCTCGGCCGAGGAGTCGGCCTGGCTCGAGGAGCCGGAGGTCCAACGGGCGCTCCGCGTGATTGGCGAAGCCGTGCCGAACGGCCCGTCCCAGATTCGTCCCAGCAACAATTTGGAACTCGATTTGGGGTTGGATTCCATGCAGCGGGTGGAACTCCTGGTAGCGCTCGAGCAGGCGCTCGGAGGCTGGGTCGAGGAATCCGGTCTGGCGGAAGTTTACACGGTTCGCGAATTGGTCGATCTGGTGCGCGCCAGCGCGCGGAGCACGGCCAAGACCGCGCCCGCGAAATTTGCCGGCTGGCAGGTTGTCCTGGCGCAGCCACCCGAGGATCCTCAGGCTCTGGCTCTGGCCCGACGGCAGCCGTTACGCGAGGGAACTTGGTACTTGCTGACGCGCATGGTGGCGATGTTGGCTTACGATCGGTTTCATCTCCGCGTCAGCGGGCTCGAGAAACTGCCGCGCAAGGGACCCTTCCTGCTGTGCTCCAATCACCAGAGCTTTATCGATGGCGCGATCATGAGCAGTCTCTTGCCTTGGCCTGTCTTCCAGGACCTATTCTTCGTGGGTACCAGCGAGATCTTCGGCCATGGCTTTCTGCGAACCTTGGCGCGATGGCTGCGGATCATCCTGGTCGATCCCGACGCCAACCTGATCCCTGCCATGCGCGCGGGAGCTTTCGGGTTACGCCATGGCCGAGTGCTCGTTCTTTATCCGGAAGGCGAGCGCTCGATCGACGGAACGCCCAAAACCTTCAAAAAAGGCGCGGCCATTCTCTCCATTCACCTTCAAGCTCCCATCGTCCCGGTCGCCATTACCGGCTTTTATGATGCTTGGCCACGGGGCAAGAGTTTTCAGAAGTTCGCACCCCTGTGGATCAGATTCGGGGACCCAATTCAGCCGCCGCCGGAATCACAAGCCTCGGAGACGGCCTACGAGCGGCTCACCACCCAGCTGAAATCACAAATACTCGCCATGTGGGAGCAATTGGAACAATTGCGCAAAGACAGATAGCACGCGCGCCGGGCCCGGAGACTCACTTCGCCCGCGGGTGTGTCTGGTCGTAGACCGCAAGCACGTGTTTCATCGACAGCTGGGTGTAACGCTGGGTGGTCGAGAGACGCTCATGCCCGAGCATCTCCTGAATGGCGCGCAAGTCCGCCCCTTGCTCGAGCAAATGAGTGCCAAAAGCATGGCGCAGCGTGTGCGGATGGAGATCGGGCGGGAGGCCTTTCGCAACCGCCAGCCGCTTGATGATCCGGCCAACGCTCCGCGTTGTCAGCCTTCCCCCGTCGCGGCGATTAATCAACAAGGCGTGGCTGCTCTTTCCGCGTACTGCGAGGAGCTGCTGGCGTAGCGGCAGGTAACGAGCCAGCGCGATTTTCACGGAATCGCCAAAAGGCACGTAGCGCTGTTTCTTGCCCTTGCCGCGGATGAGGATAACCTCGTCCCGCAGTCGAATGTCATCGAGATTAATTCCGATCAGTTCGGAATTGCGAATGCCACAGCCGTAAAGCAGCTCGAACAGGACGCGATCGCGCTCGGGGAATGCTGCAATTTCCGGCATCTCCCCGTCGAGCAGGTGACTCATCTCCTCCATGGTCGGAACCCGAGGCAGCTTCTTGGGGAGCTTGGGGGTGGAAACCAAAGCCGCGGGATTCTGGTCGACGATTTCTTCCTGGGCCAACCAACGATAAAGAGAGCGGACGACAGCCAGGGAACGGGCCACGGAGGTCTTGCTGAGTCCGGTTTCATAAAGATGGGAGAGAAAGCTGCGGACGGTGAGATGATCGATGTCCCGCCAATTCCGGGCACCTACATACTGCGAAAAGCGGGCCAGATCCCGACCATAAGCCTTGCGAGTGTGAGGCGAAGCATTGCGCTCGCCTAATGAGCGCAGAAACTGATCCACCGCCCTCTCGACTTCGGTGCGACTTTGAGGCATGCGAGCCGAACCTTCCCTCTCGTGCCGGTCTTCCAAACCCGACCTCCGCGACCTGCTCTCTTATCGTGCCTTGGCTCGCGGATGATGTTTCTGATAGACGCTTTTCAGCCGATCGAGCGCCACATGGGTGTACACCTGGGTGGTCGAAATATCGGCGTGGCCGAGAATGGTTTGCACGGTACGCAGGTCGGCACCGTTTTCGACCATATGAGTGGCGCAGCTGTGACGCAACATGTGGGGGCTGGCACGACGGCCTGCACTCCGCGACGCCAACCGGACCATCTGCCATACCCGCTGACGAGTCAGCTTGCGGCCTCCACGCCCGAGGAACAACAGTGGCGAGCTCCTTGGTCCTAGGAGCGCCGCTCGTGCGCTTCCCATGTACT
>JASHSL010000073.1 GCA_030040855.1 Terriglobales bacterium | reverse complement strand
AAGGAGGGCTGATTCAGATGTGGGGCGTGGTCCCTAATCTTGCTTAGGACATGTCTGAGTCCGTGGAGCTTGCGGTGGCTTGTGCGGCGGATTGGATTCTGGTCCTTCGAGGTTATGGGGCAGCGCCGTTACCGGTTCTAACAAATTTCATGGGCCGCACCATCTCAGTGGACACATCGAAACTGACTACCCGGCCGTGGCCATCGCGATTGAAGTGCATCAGGAATTGGCCCTCACTGAGGTCGCCGATAAAGCCGTCGTTGAAGGCCGGTTCGAGAGGTTCATCCTCCGTCATCCACTGCTGCCGAATCAGCTTCCCGTCCTGGACGACAATAGTCCAAGTGGCATGAAGCTCATCATTCGTATATGCCCCCGCGTAATCCGCGAAACCTGACGCGTCGGAAGGCGGCCCCTGAACCAATTCATAGAGGGCACGGGCTCCGCCCTCCCAGGCTTCCAGCTGCGGAGTACGACCACTTGCGGCGGTCAAGAAGACGTACTTATCCTGATGCTCGGAATCCGGTTCCACGGCTTCGAATTGACCACCGCCGAGCGGGATCATCTCGAAGGTCGTTCCCGGTGCCACCATGATCAGCTTGTCGTCACGGACCAGGAACTTCCGCAAGGCTCCATTCTTCTCACTCCAATAGATCCCCGCATACGGTTTGAGGTCGGAGGCAGACAGGGGGGAAGCGCTGCGAGCGGGATTGGTTTTCTTGGCTTGCGCAAATTCGCCAGCAAGGTAAATGTCCGCGACCTGTTTGGACAGGGCCGTCGGACTCATGCTACCTACACAATTGCAAAGCAGCAGGGCGGAAAAATGCTGGTCAGGAAATCGACTAAAAGCGGCACGGTAGCCCACCCATTCCCCGGCGTGATGAATCCAGTTCAGCCCGCGGTAATGATCGATGAAGAGACCCATGCCGTAAGGAATCGGCTGCCCGTTGTTGAGCGTTCCCGGGGTGGTCAGCTGACGAATCGCATCAGGACCGCCGACCACCGGGTGCTCGAAGTTCTGGTCCCACTTAACAAGATCCTCCACGGTGGTCATGACCGAGCCGTCGCCCACTTGCTCGAAATTGCTCATGTCGAGCTCAAAGCCGCCACCAAGATGGGGTGCATAGCCGGTTGCACGGCGCGGCACGATCATCGTATGGTCATCGTGATAATGCGTGCTGGTCATGCCCAGAGGGCCGAAGATTCGCTCCTGCGCGAACTGCCGCAGAGTTTGCCCGGTGACGCGCTTCACGATCAGCGACATCAGAAAGAAATTGGTGTCGCTGTAAAGAAACTCCTCTCCTGGCTTGAAATTCACCCCTTTCTGCCGCACCGTCAGATCCAAGGCGTCCCGATCGGTCGTGAGGTCGGCCTCGGGTATTCCCTCGAGGTCAAATAGATCGTCGTAGTTTCTGAGCCCACTCGTGTGGTGAAGCATGTGCCGTAGGGTAATTTTCGATCCGTAATCCGGCATCTCCGGCAGATATTTACGGACATCGTCGTCGAGCTTCAGTTTTCCGTCTTGCTCCAACAGCAAAATGGCCATCGCGGTGATCTCTTTGGACACCGAGCCGATGTCAAAGACACTTTGCGGAGATATAGCCACTCCCAATTCCAGGTTGGCCATGCCGTAGCCGTGCTCATACACGATGCGCCCATCTTTCACCACGGCCAGGGCGCAGCCGGGGGAGCTGGTAGTGTTCCAATCCACGAAGATTCGGTCAACTTGATCGGTAAGCCCGTCCGCGACCGCGTAGGACGAGCTTCCGGCCAGTACCCAACAGACTATGGAAGCCAAAACCAGAGAGCGTGCCATGCATTTTCAGTGTACGGCTAGAAGCTGTAGCGAAGCGCAAATTGCATGATTCGCTGGGTCGTCAACGTAGAGGTGTAGTAGCCGAAACTGGTGCTATTGGTGAGGCTCAGATTACCTTCCCCGTTGCTTCCCGCAAACGGCTCGAGCGCAGCTGCATCGAACCTTACAGAGTTCGTTATATTGAAGGTCTCCCAACTGAAGCGGAGGGCGGAGGATTCCGTCAGTTTCCAGATCTTGCCCAACCCGACATCAATGCCGAAATAACCGGCGCCGCGGATATTGTTCCGCTCTCCAGATTCGCCGGGCAGGGAAAACCGGAAGTCTTGGATGGCTGCGGTCGGATCTTTAAACAGATTGGGATTCCCATTCACCATGAAAGTTCCGCTCTCCGGCTTCGGCCCCACAAGAATCGCCAT
The DNA here is from genome assembly GCA_030040855.1 of Terriglobales bacterium. GTDB lineage: Bacteria > Acidobacteriota > Terriglobia > Terriglobales > Acidobacteriaceae > JAFAGX01. The sequence goes on along the minus strand of JASHSL010000073.1, from coordinate 7,551 downwards.
CGAGCTATTCTCCCAGTTGGTCGGCCAGTAGTTTCCATCCGCCACCGTCGCCGGGAAACCGCTGGTCATGCGAAAGATTCCGGTGAGTTCCCAGTTTCCGAAGATGGCGTCCGTCAGGCCATGGGTGGCAAAATACTTTCCCTTGCCCACGGGAAGCTGGTACATCCAGTTGGCATTGAACTGATGCGTGGCGTCAAAGTCCGATGGTCCGCGAAGCTGATTCGGGAACCAGGTGTTGATGATCGGACTGGCAAACCCTCCGCCCGGGGCAGTTCCCCCCTCGTACTGGTTGACGCGCTCGGCGTCAGATCCTATGTCGATCGACTTGGAATAGGTGTAGTTGAAGTCGAACTGCAGCCCGGAGGTGATCTTGCGTCGCAGGCTGGCTTGCAGGGCGTTGTAGCCGCTGTTGCCGATGGTCCGCCAGGCATACAGGGAAGACCATTGTGGGTCCCAGAACTGGAAGGGCTGGGTGACTCCCTTGACGGTGGCGCAGGCAGGATTGCAATACCAGTCAGCCTGAATGAGTTGGGTCAGTGTGTCAATGCCGTAATTGCAGCTCATCAACTGATACATGTTTTGCGTCGCGGAGGGATTCGCGGGCGAGACACCCGGAGCACAGGCTTCGCCGGAATTCTGCAGGCTGGCTAAGCCGGCCGGGCCGGAAGCCAGGGGAAAGAAATTCTGCCAGAAAGGAATGGGCGCCACCTTCTGGACGGGAACGCCCGCCTGCGTATCTTTGGCAAGAATGGTGGCCGCAGTGTAAAACGTCATCCCTGACTTGGGATCATGCATGTCGACCGGCTCGGCGAAGTCCTCCTGCTGAAGCAAGCGCCGGCCAAAGCGCCCTACATAGGAGGTCTCGAGAACAAACCCTCGGGGTAATTCACGAGTAATCGAGAAATCGACGACGTTCGAGTACGGCGTCTTCATCTTGTCGTCAAGACCCCAGGCGATCGCGGCTCCTCCGCTCGTAACGCTCGAGGGGGCAGTGACCGGGAACGGGCCTTTCGGCGGAGGCGGAGCCAGCAGGCAGGGCGGATTCGCGCAGCCGGCATAATACTTCGGGATGTCATAGAGCGAAGTGAAGCGCGGTGCCTCGTCCGGAGTCACAAGACCCGCCGGATCCCCGATGACGGTCGTCAGTCCGAAAGAGCCTAGACGGTCGAAACTGTTGATCACGCCTTCCCCGAAGTGATCGTAGTAAATGCCATATCCTGCGCGGATGGAACTCTTGCCGGACTCCCCGAACATCTTTTTCAGCCAGCCGTTCTCGAACCTTGGAGACCAGGCAAACGCAAACCGCGGCGCAAGGTTGCCGTAGTCCCAGTCCCAGATCGGAGCCTTGCCGTTGGCTTGCCCCGAGAGAGCAAAGCTCACCAGAGGCTGGATGCTCTCCCCATTTAACATTCCGATGTAGCGATTCGTGAACCACTGGTTGAGGCCCGGTACGGGAGCAACTTGTGTTCCCGTGGTCTCGTAGGGTGGCTGCAGTAAGGTATAGCGCAAACCGAGCGTGAGCATCAGGTCCGGGGTGGCGTGCCATGCATCTTGTGCGTACCATTCCCCTTCATGGCCGCGGAAATGGCGCTGGACCATGGCGCCTTGGGGAAGGAGCGTAAAATTCTTGGTCACCTGATAGTAGGCAGTGACCTGCGGGACCATGCCGGTCAGGGCGGCTACCGCGCCGTCGTAGGATACGCCAAAGGCTTGCGAGACCGCCGGGAACCCTAGGGAGGCGAATTGCAGCGCTCCGGGATCGAGGCTGGTTCCGGTGCCGGAAATGGCGCCGGCGGCCAGCCAGGTATTGTTGGTGCTGGCGGTAAAAAAAGACTGGGCGTTCGATTGACGCGCGTTGTTGATGATGCGTAAGTTGGTGCCGAATTGCAGAGTGTGCCTGCCCTTTGTCCAGGTAACATCATCAACGAAATTGTCGACCGGCACCTGCACATTGATGGTGGGCGTCTCTCCTTCCGGGCTGGCGATACCAACGTAGAAACTAATGTAGGGCTCGGTCTGTAGTCCTGCCTGTCCAAGACCCTGACGAACGTGCCCGTAACGGAAGCTGTTCATCAGACTGTTGGTGAGCATCGCAGTGTATCCCGCCGCCAGCCCTTTGCTGTTGTTAGTCTGGACGGTATTCGGAGGCTCGCCAGGAAATTGCGATCCATCACTTCCCGTCTGGTGATCATTTTGCAGGTTGCCGCGAAGAAATAGCTGATGGCTGCCGTTCGAGGTTAAGTTGTAGTCCAGCTTGACGATGTAGGTATCCAACTTGCCCGGCGTAGGATCAGAAAAGGTAAACGCTCCGATGTTGAAACCGTCGCCACCGCCCGAAGGGTTGTTGGGCAGCGAGTAGCCTTGAAAGAGCTGCTCTGCCGCCGGATCGGCTCCGGGTCCGAGAGGGCAGGTCCCCAACCCGCTACAGAGCGGGTCGAGCTTCGCGAGGTCAGCCGGACTCAGGGTGAAAACCCCGCTGGCCGGGCAGTGTGGCGATCCCGTATCGCATTGGTAGGTGATGTATCCCTTGCGCATGGTAGCGGTGGGAACCAGGCGGGTCACAACCGCGCTCTCATGCGTGCGCTGGCCTTCATAGGTGGCGAAGAAGAACAACCGGTTCTTCATGATCGGCCCGCCAATTGATCCTCCGAAGGTATTGCGCACCAAGTGTGGGGGAACGTTCGCATTTCCCGCGTCCAGCTCGGAACGCTCATTAAACCAGCTGTTTGCCTCGCCGATGCCGGAGCGATTGTATTCATAGAGCGAGCCATGGAAGTGGTTGGTTCCACTCTTGGTGACCAGCGCCACTTGTGCGCCCGACGAGCGTCCGGCTTCGGCTCCCGAATTGGTAGTCGTAACGCGAAACTCCTCGAGTGAGTCCAGGGTGCTCCGCAATGCCCCCTGAAAGGCATAGCCTTTCACCGGGTCATTGTTGTCTACACCATCGACCGTGATATCCGTTTGATCGCTGCGCGCGCCACTCACCGCTCCACTGCGGCTGTCCAGATCCGAGTTAATGCTGGTACTGCTTCCCGTATACAACACCCCGGGCTGCAGACTCAAAATCGCCACCGGATCGCGTCCTTCAAACGGGAGTGTAGTCATCTGCTCGCTGGTGAAAGCGTGGCCAATCGTCGCATCCTGGGTGTTCACGAGCGGTGCATGGCTGGTCACTTCGACGGTTTGGGTCACCGTCTGAAGTTGCAACTTTTCATTGATCGTGGCAGGAGTGTTAACCAGGAGAAGAACGTTGTCGACTCGTAGCGTGTTATAACCGGACGCCGTGATGGTCAAGGTGTAAGTAGCGGGTGCAAGCTCGAGGAACTGGTAGATGCCCTGCTCATTGCTCTTGGTCGTCCGAGAGAAACCGGTGGCCGGGTTCGTGATCGTCACCTCGACCCCCGGAATGACGGCTCCCTTCGGATCCGAAATGGTCCCGCGCAGTGCCGTCGTCGAGGATTGTGCCCAACTGATGGTTGCGGCCATTCCCAGCACGACTAAGGTCAGTCGTCGAAAAGCCCGTTCGCCTGCCACCATATGCGATTTCCTCGGCTTACGCACTCGAGCTGTTACGAATGTGACACTTGGAGACGTTCCCTGCTATATAGTGACAAATAAAGGTGGTGTCAAGAACTAAATATCTGAATGGAGACCTTATTTTACGACGATCTCGAGCGATGGCCTAGGTGTCGCCACGAATGTTAGAGATGTGACAATCCGCTTGACAGATCGACATCGTTGCTGGATGCTGAACCCTTCTCATGGCCGCATCGAGAGCAAATCGGGCTTCGATTCTTCCGACTCGACACGAAGGCATCGTGAACCTTTCTGCCAAGTCGCAGGACCCCGTCCGGCTTGGACGCCGGGACCCGGGCGGTCTCACGTTTCGCAGAAACCGGGCACTGGCCAAAAGCCACGCCCGGACACGACCGCGACCGAGCACGCGGCGTGGGACTTTCGAACGACCCGAACCTTCGCACGAACCTCGACGAGCTGGCTATCCCGTCCATTCTTGCGCCGGATTCGAGGCTGGCTGGAGTAGCGAAGGATTCCGAGATTCCGGGGTACGACATTGCCATGTCTGGCCTATCCCGACTCGCCTTGCCTGTGAATGTGTCCGGGAACGCGTGATCCTGGGGGTGAGACATCCCCAGTTCGAAGTCGAGGTCCTTCACCCAGGGATCCTCTGGGTACATGAGACAGCCGGCCTCGGGTACGGCATTCGCAGAAAAGCTGTGGGAAAGTTTGCGCTCGGCCAAGAGCACCGGTATGTATGACTCAGCCGATCGAGGTTAATCTCACCGACAGCGACCCCGGTCCAAGAATGGAGAAGGCGTCAGGCGGCCATCTAAAAGCGAACAGCCTCTCTCTGAGTGATGCAATCGTGCTGGGGCTTGCCAGTTCGGCTCCTGCCCAGACCATGGCCGTGGCGCTGCCCGCACTGGTCTTGGCCACCGGCTATGCCGGCCTGCTCCCCATCGCGTGTGCTTTTGTTCCCATGCTGGGGATTGCTCTTGGCTACCAGCGTCTCAACCGTTGGGATCAAAGCGCCGGAGCAACTTACACCTGGGTCTCGAAGACACTCCATCCTTATTTGGGTTTCGTGGCGGGCTGGGTGATTTTGCTGTACTACACGCTCGGCACGACAGGTATGACCGTGCCCGCCGGCACCTACACCCTGCAATTGATTGCGCCTGGTGTAGCGAACCACAAGATGGCAGCCGTCGCTGTGGGCGGCCTGTGGAATGTGATGGTAACCTTCTTGCTCCTGACAGGGATTGAAGTCGCGGCACGTTTTCAACGAGCGCTGGCGGTCTTTGAATATTCGGTGCTGTTTTTCTTTGCCATCCTCGGCATACGAGCGCTGCTGTCGGGCCACGCGGCCGCCCCGGTTACAGCCACATGGTTCGGCCTCTCTGGGGGCAGTCAGCGAAAGGAATTTGTGGCCGGCATTCTTATTGCGGTGTTTATGTACTCAGGGTGGGATGCGGCGATCTACGTTAACGAGGAGACGAAGCATAAGGAGGTGAATCCTGGGCGCGCCGCAGTGTCGAGCGTTGTCATACTGTTATTTGTCTACAGTTTGATTACCTTCTCTTACCAAGGAATCTTGGATCGGGCGGGCCTAGAGAACTCTGCCGGCAATGCGCTGGCAGTCATTGCGCAACGGCTGCTGCCGGGTCGAGGTTCGCTGCTGTTAAGCGTGGTCGTCTTGTTGGGAACGGTCGCCTGCCTGCAAGTCGCGATCGTCTCCTCTTCCAGGTTAGGATTTGCCATGGCGGAGGACCGTGTCATGCCCTCGTTCTTCAGGATCGTTCATCCCAGAACCGGGAGCCCTTGGGCTGTAACCCTGTTCATGGGTGGCATAAACTTGGTTTTCCTCATGCTGACGGCATGGGGCGCCGGAGGCACCGCCGAGATGTTGTCCAATATCGCTGGCTCTCTCGGCATCATTGCGTCTTTGTTCTATGCTCTCACAGCCGTGGCTGCGGTTTGGCAGGATCGAGGTGTGCTGTTCAGCAACGTGGGCAATTTCGTTCTCGGAGGTTTGTGGCCGGCGCTCGGGGCGATTTCTCTGCTTATCATCGTGACAGAGGCGGTTCTGACGCGAGCGGTTTCGCCGGCTGTGCTGTGGGCAGGCCTCGGAGCGAGCGCCGTGGCGTTGCCGGTCGCACTGGGGATTCGCTACTTCGGCAAAGTTCCTCTCCTCGATCGCTCACGCCCGCAACAGATTTCAGTTACCAAATGGAGGATCTGACATAAAGGTTGAAAACCCCCAGGCGCGTATGAAGGCAACAACGCAATCGGCTCGCCTGTTCGCCCAAGCGCAAGAGGTGATCGCAAGCGGCGTAAACAGCACCGCACGTGCTCCCCGCTCCGGCTGGTCCCCTTACCCTCTTTTTGTCCAACACGGGAAAGGGTCCCGGATCGTGGACGCGGATGGCAACCAGTTCATCGACTATTTGTTAGGTTTAGGCCCCATGCTTCTCGGCCATCGGCCGGAACAGGTGACCCGGGCAGTGGTTGACTTTATCTCTCAAAGGGGCACCGTCTTCGCTCTGCCCGTGGCCGAGGAAATCGACCTGGCGCGCAAGATCATCGACGCAGTACCAAGTGTCGAGCAAATACACCTCACCAACACCGGAACCGAAGCCGTCCTTTACGCCGTGCGCCTGGCGCGCGCTTACACACGCAGGTCCAAAGTGATCCGCTTCGAGGGCATGTATCACGGTTTCTCGGATGCCGTTTACTGGAGTAAGCACCCTCCCCTCGAGCAAGCCGGCTCGGAGTCGCAACCCATGCCGGTTCCCCAGGGACCGGGTATGCCGGGCGGGCTGGAAAATTCTCTCATCATCCAGCCTTGGAACGACGGCGAAGGGCTGGAGCGGGTGATCCGCGAACGCGGGGATGAGATTGCCGCCGTGATTACCGAGCCCATTATGTGTAATACCGGCTGCATTCTGCCGGTGCCCGGCTATTTGAACCTGATGCGCCAGCTAACCCGTGAGTTCGGCATCGTGCTGATTTTCGACGAAGTCATCACTGGCTTCCGGGTTGCGCGCGGAGGAGCACAGCAATATTACGGAGTGGCGCCGGATCTGACCGTCATGGCCAAAGGCTTTGGAGGCGGTTTTCCCGTTGCCGCGGTGGGAGGCAAGAAAGAGATCTTGCAACTGGTCGCCGATGGGACGGTGTCGATGGCCGGGACCTATAGCGGCAATGGCATCGCGGTCAGCGCCGCGAATGCTACGCTGGATTTTTTGGCGACACCCGGTGTCTATGAGGGCCTGTTCGAGAAGAGTGAAAGGCTGATGCACGGCATCGGGGAACGCATGGAGTCTGCAGGATTTGACGCCAAGGTCGTTGGCATCGGTCCGCTGTTCCAACTATGGTTCACCCGTTCACCCATTCGCAACTACCGCGAGGCTGTGCGTCACGCGCGGCCGGACCAATTCCGTGTTTGGTGGGAAGAGATGATGCAGCGAGGCGTCCTTTTTCATCCTGACGCTTTCGAGAATCTGTTTGTCTCTTTCGCCCATAGTGACAGCGACGTCGAGAGCACCTTGCAGGCGGTCGAAGACGCATTGCCCGCGATGCGCCGCAGATTACGATGAACCGAGCGGAAGCAGTTGCTCTTTTCGCTTTCAGCCGATAAGGAACTGCGCTTGATGTGAGGACGGTTGCGTGCCGCAAACCGCGTGCGTGTTAGGCATTGATCTGGGGACATCTGCCCTCAAGCTCGTGGCGGTTTCGCGCGAGGGGCGCGTGCTTGCGAGCGCACGCGAGCCCTACGATACCATCTCTCTCACTCCAGGGCAGGCTGAACAGAATTGCCAGCACTGGTTGAAAGCACTCCGCGTTGCTGCGAAGCGCATCCGATCGCGGCTCAGGCTGGGCCATGTAGGAAGCATCGCCCTTACCGGTCAAATGCCGACGCTCGTCGTGCTGAGCAGACAGAAGCCTGTAGGTTCCGCCATTACCTGGCAGGACAGCCGCGCCGATGAATGGGTGAAGAAACGGGTCGATGCTGATCTGCGCCACCACATCTAT
>JASHSL010000072.1 GCA_030040855.1 Terriglobales bacterium | reverse complement strand
GAAAAATGCTTTGCCGCGCAGATTTTGATGGAACGGGGCTTGCGGCTGCCCCTGGTCCGCGAGGAACTCGCACGGCAGCCGCACGAAGCAACGCAAGGCGAGAGACGGCCCGCGGCGCGATGAACTTAGTCCTTATCTTAGCGATCTGGTGGACCAAACTCAGCCACTGATTGGCCGCCAGCATGAACTGAATCGGCTCATCGAGCTCCTGTGCCACTTCACGCGCAAGAATCCCGTGCTGGTCGGTAGCGGGGCGTGGGCAAGAAAACGATCGCCGGCGGGCTGGCTCGGCTCATGTCGGAGGGTAAGGTTCCAAAATCGCTCGCGGCAAAAGCCATTCTTGCTCTCGATCTCCCTCCGCTTCGGTTACTAAAAAAACCGGGTTTTTGGCACGAGAGACTCGATTCTGCCCTGGTGGCGGCGGCAGAGAACGGAAAAATCTTTTTTGTGAGCCGGATGCATGACCGCCCTGAGGAGATACCGATCACCTCAATTCACGCCACGGAACTGCTGCAGCGACTGATCCTGGCGGGAAAGATTCAGTGCATCGGTACGTCCACGCCCGCTACCCTCACCAAGTTGCAGGCAGACGGGCACTGGCTGGCCGAATACTTTGAGCCCATCGAAGTCGCTCCAGCCAATGAAGAGACCACCATCAGTGTGCTTCACGGCATCAAGGAAGTTTACGAGGCATTCCACAATGTTTCCTATACCGCCGACGCCATCGCGCACGCCGTTCTCTGTGCCATCAAGTACATCAAGAGGGGATGTTTGCCGGGTGCAGCCGTTGATGTCCTGGACGAGGCAGGTGCGGCTGCCCAACTGCGGCAGGGTTCCCTGCCAGCGGAGGTCGTCGAGGTCCAGAAGCGCCTTGGTTTCATCGTACAGCGAATGGAGGCTTCCATCGCGAATCACGAATTTGAAAAGGCTCGCTTCTATTCAGACGAAGAACGCAAGGAGCGCGACAATCTGAGAAAGTTGCACGAAAAATACAAGCGCGACGACAATCCCGCCTTGAACGTTCATCCGGAAGATATCGAAAGAGCTGTCAGCAAGCTGGTTGGCATGCCGATTGAAGCGATCCGGTCACGAACCGGCAACCCCGAGGATTCAAGTCCGATATCAGATTAGAGCGGTTTGGCGAGACTCGGACGTCACGAGTTAGTCTGTAAGTCGCGATTGCCTCACCAATCCGCGCAATCCGCTTACGATCCGGCGGCAAGATGACAGCGACGGTCCGTCACGAACTGGCTCGCTGGCAGACCCTTCGAAAGTCGACTCCGGAATTTCCGCTCCGGGACCGATGGCGACAACATAATAGATGGCCGAGACTGTGCCGACGTTCTTAATGACGTGCTCCTCATTGGAGTGAACGAAGCCCACGCCTCCGGGGCCCAGACGATGACTGGCTCCCTTGATCGTGAGTTCGACAGTTCCTTCGCGGATAAGCCACATCTCCGAGTGGAGATGACGATGCGGCGGATGCGGAGATTCATTCGGGGGGAGAGTCGTCTCATGCGCTTCGATATGTTCGCCAGTTGCCAGTTTCCCCTTGATGATCGCACGCACCTGTGCGTGAGCGAAGTCTTCGACCGGCATGCTTTCGAAGGCAAAAGTGGCCGATGGTAGAGAATCATCTTGGGCGACAAGCCGGAATTCTTGCCGCCACCAGCGCTGGAATGAGACTATAGAACCCTCGCCTCGTCAAAGACATCCGCACCTCGTCGAGAACATTTCCGAAGCGCGATTCCTTCGGTACCTCCGACGTAGTATAGGGGGTTCCTGCAGCGAATTGATCATCCTTCAACTCTAGGAAACACGTCGTGCAGCACGCCACTGGATTGTATGCCAGCGATGAGATGCGGCAGCCCCATTCTCCAACCGGGCATCAGTTTCGGGGCTTGTCGGGTTGGCAACCCACGGAGAAAATAGACTCGCGTCTCAAACTCCGAGGATGGCTCAATATGCGTTTGACTTCAGCGCCGATGAAGCTTATGAAGCGCATCGCAGCGTCTTCCAACTCAGGCGTGGTCGAACCGGAATTCTTTAGCCGATTCTCTCTGGCCGCTTGCAGGACCGGGTGCCAGATCGCCGCGATGGTTTCGATCGCCCAGTCATACGCTCGCTCTTTCGAGACCAGCTTCCCGTGATAGGCCGAATAGAGAATGCGGCAGGCGGTGAGCACTGCGTAGGAATTATGGACGAACGCCTTGTGCGAGCGATCCCCGACATTGGCCCTTAGGTCCTCCTTCAGATAGTTCAGTTCCAGTAAGAGCGCGTCATGGAGGCACGGCGCGGACACATGCGGTGCGATGCGCTTCGCCTTCTTGCCCCACAAAGTGACGCCAGAGTGGGCAATATTCATCCAAATGATCGGATTCCCGTCCGATCCATGCCGCACGAGTTTCCCCGTGTGGTGGTAGAACCCGCAACATCGGGATGCCTTGTCGAGAAATTCATGATCAATGACGAAGCGCATGTCGATTCGCTTGACCCAGCGGTTTTGTTCCCCTTGAGTCTTGAACCACTCATCCAGGGCAGCAAACTCGCGCTCATCGAGATCGCGAGCAGTGACGGTGACGCAATCGACATCGCTCGACCGCTCGTCGAACGCATCGTAGGTCAACGAACCCCACAGGTAGATTCCAACGAGATTCCCACGGAGTATCTGCGGGAATTCGGAGACCATCTGCTGAAACAGGTCGGCCAAATCCTTCGGGACATTTTTCGCGAGGCTCATGGCTGGCGGGCGTGCTCAAGCTGTTGCCGTGAATCAACTCCCCTGCCAATCCGAATGCTGGGACGGCCCACTACAGGCGCTGGGCACGAGTGTCTTCCTGCTTATTGCTCAGCGAGTCCTCCGCACAGCCGTCCCAAGGTCAGAAGTGCGCGATCATGCGCTTCCGACCAGGCATGACCGCAAGTGACGCGGATGCAATTCTTGAAGCGCCCCGTGGCGGAGAAGATCGTCCCCGGCAAGATGCTGATGTGCTCGGCCAGAGCCGCACGATAGAGCTCCAAAGCGTCAATCCGCTCCGGCAACTGGACCCAAAGCATGTAGCCGCCTGCTGGGTGGCTGATGCGGGTTCCAGTGGGAAAGTATTTCGCGATGGCTTGCCGGACGGCTTCGATCTGCCCCGCAAGCGTCGCGGAGAGGCGCTTGAGATGGCGGTCATATCCACCCGACTCTAAGAATTCTGCCACCACGGCTTGCGGCAGCCCAGCCGTGCCCACGTTCGTGAGCAGTTTTAAGCGTTCAATCTGTGCATGCAATGGTCCCGCTGCTACCCAGCCGACTCGCAGCCCGGGCGAAAGCGTCTTGGAAACCGATGAACACAACAGAACGTTTCCTCTCCGGTCGAAGGATTTCAGTGCCCGAGGTCGTGGTCCCTGAAAGACCAAATCGCCGTAGACGTCGTCTTCGATAATGATCAGCTTCCGCCTTTCCGCCAATTGCACGACTGCTCTTTTGTAGCCGTCATCCAGCACGTAGCCGAGTGGATTCTGGCAATTCGGCATGATGATGCATACCTTGACGTTGTGTCGGCGAACTGCGCGATCGAGCTCCGCCAAATCCATGCCCCACTGCGGGTGAGTGGGAATCTCGATCGCCTTCATTCTCAGCGAGGCCGCGGTTCCCAGGATTCCGAAATAGGTCGGACTTTCCACCGCGATCACAGTACCGGGTCGCGCGACCACACGCAGGGCGAGGTTGATAGCTTCGAGAGCACCGCAGGTGATCGTGATTTCGTCCGGCGACAGGCTGCAGCCCAGTTCCGCAGAACGGCGAGCAATTTGGCGCCGCAAGGGCCCGAATCCGGGCGGGAAAACGTAGGAGCTGCTGAGCATGGGCTGCCGACGGAGGATGCGACGCGCAATCAGGCTCAGCCGGCGGTTGGGAAAAAGTTCCGCGCTGGCCGCCCCGGCTCCCAACGCAATGTTAGAGGAATCCTCGGCTGCGGCAATGATGTTCGAAAGGATCTCCTCGGTTCCCAGAGCGGTGGGCGCGGGACGCTTGCTCTCAAACTGTGGTTCCGGGATCAACCGCGCAAACGGCGTACGCACGTAGAATCCCGACTTCGGTCGGGCCTCAAGGTAGCCTCGAGTTTCCAGCCATAGGTAGGCCTGCAAAGCCGTGGACATACTGACACGGTGCTGCCGGCTCAGCCGCCGCAGAGAAGGCACACGGTCTCCCGCGCGAAGCGATCCGTTGGCAAATTGCCGGGTAAAGCTCGAGGCAAGCTGCCTGTAACGAGGTAGATCAGTGCGCGTTTCCAACATGAGGCTATGAACAGCTTTCTAATATTATATCTGTACCGGTTATAGTATTACAGATCTGGCTCTGTACATGTTGAGGGAGGTCGGCTACCTTGGTCTCCAGGAGATAAGGCATGAGCGCCACCACCACGCTGAAGTTGGAACAAGACCTGGACCCTCAGGACTGGAGCCGCCTCCGAACCCTGGGACACCGGATGATGGACGACATGTTCGCGTACTTAGAGAGCATCAGGGAACGGCCTGTTTGGCAACCAATCCCAGCGAGCGCGCTAGAGACCTTTGCCGAACCAATTCCGCGGCACCCGCAAAACCCGGAGTCTGTGTATGAACAGTTTCGCAGCACCATTCTTCCTTTTCCCACCGGCAATATTCATCCGCGTTTCTGGTCTTGGGTTTCCGGCACCGGCACCGCGGGTGGAATGCTGGCTGAGTTGTTGAGTGGAGCGATGAATTCGAGCGCACACGGCGGAGACCACGCGGCGGTTTACGTCGAGCGGCAAGTCCTGTCGTGGCTCAAGCAAGCCCTCGGCTATCCCTCCGAGGCCAGCGGACTCCTGGTCAGTGGTGGCTCGATGGCCAACTTCGTGGGTCTCGCGGTAGCGCGGAATGCCAAAGCAGGATGGAATATCAAGACCGAAGGTCTAGGGAATGGATCCAGGCCGCTGACCGTCTATTGCTCGTCTGAAACCCACAGCAGCGTTGTCCGAGCTGTGGAACTGCTCGGCCTAGGCAGCAAGGCAGTGCGCCGGATCGAGGTCGACGGCGATTTTCGCATCCGCGTCGACCATTTGCGCCGCGCCGTCGCTCGCGACCGGGAACGCGGCGACCGTCCGATTTCGGTCGTCGGCAACGCCGGAACCGTGAACACCGGCGCCATCGATGACCTCGCCGGCCTGGCAGATTTTTGCCGCGAACAGAGTCTGTGGCTGCATGTTGACGGCGCGTTCGGCGCCATTGCGGCCATCTCACCCAAGCTGCGACCCCTCCTAGGCGGCATGGAGCGCGCCGATTCTTTGGCTTTCGACCTGCACAAATGGATGTCCATGCCCTATGACGTGGGATGCGCGCTCATCCGCCATCCCCAGCATCATCACGACACGTTCGCCTATGGCGCGGCCTATCTGACCGCCCAAACTCGCGGCCTCTCCGGAGGACCGGAATGGTTCAGCCAGTATGGTCTGGAACTGTCCCGCGGATTTCGTGCCTTGAAGGTATGGTTCTCGCTGAAGGCATATGGTCTGAAAATCTACCAGGACCTGGTGGAACAGAATGTCGCACAGGCGCAATATCTTGGAGAGCTTGTCACGAATGAGCGGCGGCTCGAGTTGTTGGCTGCCATACCGCTCAATGTAGTTTGCTTTCGTTATCGTGGCAGCCTCGACGACGAGGCCACGCTGAAAGAGGTGAATCAGGAGATCCTCCTGCGCCTGCAAGAGTCAGGAGTGGCAGCCCCGTCGGCGACAGTGATTGGCGGGCGCTTCGCCATTCGGGTTGCCAATGTGAATCATCGTTCCCGGCGCCAGGATTTCGAAGTTTTGGTACGTGAAGTCGTCAGGCTGGGAGACCAAATCAGCGCGGGCCCATGAGTTCCAGTTGCTGATCAGAGCCTGACTTGGGAGGTTGGAGTTACAAGGGAGTGCTGAGATGCCGCGAACTTCGATCAGCCTCGCGACGGCAGAGCATTACTCATGGGGTCAGAGCTGCGACGGATGGCACCTCGTCCGAAACGCTGCCCTCAGTGTTATTGAGGAACAGATGCCCCCGGGAAGTTCTGAAGTATTGCACTCGCACCGCTCCGCACAGCAGTTTTTCTTCATGTTGTCGGGACAGCTAACGATCGAGGTCGGCTATGATGAGGTAGAGTTGCATGCGGGTGAAGGATTGCATATTCCGCCACGCGTGCGGCATCGAATCAGCAATACCTCGGGGGCAGTGGCTGGCTTTCTGGTAATCTCACAACCGCCAAGTCACGGCGATCGGGTTGATGCGACCGTCGGGCTGGTGAAGCTGCCAATCTGAGAGAGATTGTGAATCAGGAAACAAGGAGAAATCATGCTGGATTCCGCTCACGTCCCCATCCGCCAATCCGCCCTGTTGGTCATCGACGCGCAGGATTCCTTCAAAGCCACTCCTCGCTGGGACCAGCGCAATAACCTCGATTTTGAGAAGAATGTGGCTGCGCTCATCGAGGCCTATCGGACCGCGCGTTTGCCTATTATTTATTTCCTGCACAAGGACAACGACGAAGGGTTCACACCCAAGAGCCCTTTCTTCAAGCTCATGGATTTCATTCAGCCACGCGCTGATGAACCTGTCTTCATCAAAAATACGCGGAACTGTTTCACCAGCACACCCTTGGGGCCGTATCTGCTGGAACGCGGGGTGCGGCGCGTGACGATCGCCGGTATTCAGATGGAGCAGTGTTGCGAGACAACGGCGCGAGTGGCGGCTGATCTGGGCTATGCCGTGGACTTCGTCACCGAAGCCACCCTGACTTTTCCCATTCCGAACTGGGACCGACCGGGAGAAGAATTGGACGTTCATGCCATCCGCGAGCGAACCGAGTATGCCCTGCGTCGCCGTTTTGCCCGCATTACGACGGTGGCGCAACTGCAGCAAGAGTTGCAAGCTTCAAGCCTAGTCGCGACGGCCGCCGCGGAATCGAGCGTGGCCTAGACCCTAAGAGTCGGATCGTCGTTAAGGCCGCTCCCTCGAGAGAGCGGTTTTTTCTTTGCCTCTTCCCCGCGGTTTTCGACACTCAGGCGCAAACGCGATCGCGCGGTTTTGCAATTCTTATCCCATGGTTTCTTATAGGTTGGCGCTCTAGCAGGAAACCTCTCCTGGCCAGTGGTTGATTCCATTGAGTTGCGGATATTCTCGATCGAAACGTCGATTTTCGAGGACAACGCGAAAAAGCGGATCTGGTCAGTTCGTGCCATACGGAGGTTACACCACGTACAATGGTCCTGTGTTGGCCGGGCAATGGGCAAACGGAAAATGCGTAGCAAGGGCGCTCTTGTTATGCGCTGTCTCTCTAATCTTCCATCCGACCCGCGCGGCAGCGCAGAATCAGAGGTCGGCTGCCACGCCTGCGATCGAGGAAGGATACTTCACCGGCGCAGACCAGGTGAAGTTGTTCTATCGCAAGCTGGGGACCGCCCATGACTTTGTCGTCTTTCTTCACGGCGGGCCCGGTGCCAGCATCAGTGATGGCGGCTACCTCATGGAGCCGCTCGCCCGGAGACATACTCTCATCATGTACGACCAGCGGGGCGGGGGCCGCTCCGATCTGGTTCAGCAACCCGATTTGCTCACCGTGGACGCCTACGTTCGCGACCTGGAGGCGCTTCGACAGCACTTTGGGATCGAAAGGATGAGCTTGGTGGGTCTGTCTTGGGGATCAGGTTTGGCAACCTACTACGCCGAGGCACACCCGGATCGGGTGTCGCGAATCGTCTTTCTCGATCCCATGCCGCCGGCCAATAAGCCCTACGTACAGGAACGCAATGAGAAGATGGCGTCGCTGTTGAGCAAGGAAGATTCGGCTCGAATCGAAGAGTTGGAGAAGCAGATGCAAACGGCCCCCGACGATAAATTGCCAGACCTCTGCCGTGAGCGAGACCGGGTTTTCTTGCGCCTCTACCTTCTTCATCCCGAGCGCCTGGAGGGCAGCTTGTGGGACCTGTGCAACGGTTCTGCGGCGGCCCTGCGAAATTCTCCGAGGGTGTTCAAGGCAGTGATCACTTCCTTGGGCGATTTCGATGTGCGTCCGATGCTGAGCAGGCTCAAAGTGCCTGCACTGGTGATCGAGGGCGAGAAAACCAACGTCCCGCTGGACGCGACGCGCGAATGGGCGAAGTCTCCTCCCGATGCCAGACTACTGCTGATTCCAGATGCCGGGCACGCTGCATTCGTGGACCAAACCGATGCCGTGCTAGGAGCAATTCAGTCGTTTCTCGGAGGCCAATGGCCTCCGGCAGCCAAGCAAGCACAGAACGGACAGTGACTCGACCCCGGAGAAGCAAGCGTCGCCCCGTTAGCGCGAACTCAGTCTCCGGGTCGTAACCGCCGTTCGTACGCAAAGTACGGAAGCGTACTGTGTAACATGGCCATTCGCCCTGTCGGTTCCGTAAATTCTGGCCCTCCTCATTCCGGAAATTCTGGCACGCCTAAAGATCCAAAAAAACATTAAGAATGTGCCTCTACTCCGGTTTACCCCGGGAGCTGAGGAGAGGAGATGTTAGGCATGCTGAAACGACATGAAGTCGAGATTTTATTGAAGGCGGGCCACGCCAAGACGGAGGTGGCTCGCTTGAGCGGTGTTTCCTTGCGCTCGGTCAATCGCATCGCACAAGAGAAACCCGTCGTGCATGTGGATGACAAGGCGGAACGAAGCGAGCGCCAGATTGGCCGGCCCAGTACGGTGGTGACTTTCCGGAAACAGGTCGTGGAGATTCTGCAAGAGCAACCCGATCTGGCTTCGCTGGAGATCCTACGGAGAGTGCGGGAGACGGGTTATGCGGGCGGGAAGACAGCACTCTACGCCTTGGTGGCCTCGCTTCGCCCCAAGCCGGTAAAACCCTTGGTTCGGTTTGAGGGGCTGCCGGGAGAATTCAGTCAACATGATTTTGGAGAGGTGGTGGTGCAGTTCCGCAATGGGACGCGCCAGAGAATTCATTTCTTTGCCTCGCGTCTAAAGTACTCGCGGGTGGTGCGCGTTAGTTTGGTAAAGGATGAAACTGTGGAAACCTTGGTGCGCACCCTGGCGGAGCATTTAACCAGCTGGGGCGGGCGCCCGCTGCTGTGTGTATTTGATCGGCCCAAGACCATCGCCCTGAAGTGGCAGCAAAATGGCGCGGTGACGGAATGGAACTCGGTGTTTGCTTACGCCACGCTGGAAATGGGCGTAGGGGTGGAGTTGTGCTGGCCATATCGCGCCCAGCAAAAAGGCAGTGTCGAAAACCTGGTGGGCTTCGTAAAATCCTCCTTCTTCAAGGTACGACAGTTTCACGATGAGGAAGACTTGGAGCAGCAAAGGCAAGAGTGGGAGCGAGAGGTAAACGAGCAGCGCCCCTGCCGCGCCACCGGAATCGTTCCCGCCGTGCGGCTGGGGGAAGAGGGGCCGCGACTGCGGCCTTTGAAAGTACCGCCCGAAGATCTGGCCTTGCGCATCCCGGTTTATATAGGCCCGACCGGAACGGTGGTGTATGCCGGGCATGCCTACTCGATGCCGCCCGAGGCCATCAGTATGCCGGCGACGTTGTACTTGTATGCGCAACGAGTGCGCATCGTGGCGGGACGGTATGAAGCCGAACATCCCAGAAAATTCGTCGCCAAGGAGAGCTCCTCGCTGGCCGAGCACCGGGCGGCGATGGTGGCCGCGGTATCGGGCAAACGTGGCAAGCGTTATCTGAAGCGGCAGCAGTTGCTCGAACTGGGAGAACCGGCCATTCGCTATCTAACCGAGGTCGTGCATCGTCGGCCGCAAGCATGGTTCCAGGATGTCGATCGGCTGCACCAGATGCTGCAGAGTCACGGCCCGGAAGTTCTCCGATGTGCCATGGAAGAAGGGTTGAAGGAGCAGATCTTCGGTGCCTTTTATGTGGAGAGATTTCTGGCCAGCAAGTTAAGTGTTGCCGGGGTGGTGGTGCAATGAAAATGGAATCCCATAATGGCGAGGGGCCCGGCAGATTCGCAGGACGCTGGGGCCCGTCTAGAGAGCATTTCGCTAGGCAAGGCAGCGGGCAGGGGCGGCCTTTCCCAACCCTACATTCCTTCGCTAGTGGAGCGGCTTCAGAGCGGCCCGGAGCGGTCAAGGGCGCGCGGTTGGTTAGGCGCGGCGTCAGCGAACCCTTGACGGCGAGGACCGCTCTGAAATCATGGCACGGGGAAGGAAAGGACGACACATCCACAAACTCTGAATGCTCAACAACCGGGAGCTCGTTGGGAGAGCCAGGCAGGCCAGATGTCGATAAGGAGGTCAGCGTGATCAGTAAGAATACGAGTAATCACCATGCAGAAACGAGTTGGGAAATGCCGAAGCTTTCGGAGGAGCAGCTGGAACCTTTGTTGCGCCGATTGAATCTGGCGAACACACGTCGTATCTACCAAGATGTAGCGGATCGTGCGGAGAAAGAAAACTGGGGCTATCGCGATTTTCTTGCCCTTCTGCTGGCCGAAGAAGTGGCCCATCGGAAGCAAACGCGGCTGCAGCGCTTTACTCGCAAAGCTCACTTCCCCTTCTTCAAGACGATTGATGAGTTCGACTTTACTCTGCAACACAATCTGCGGCAGTCCCTGCTCGGTTCTTACCTGGGACCAGATTTCGTTACCGAAGGGCGCTCACTGATTCTCTATGGCAAGACCGGTCGTGGAAAAACCCATCTGGCCGTAGCCATCGGCTATCGCGCGATCCAGAATGGCTTTGAGGCCTTGTGCACCACCGCCGCAGAACTGGTGGAAGACCTTTCCAATGCGGGCAAGCACGGACGCTTGCAGGAATCCTTACTAGCCTATACCCGCCCTCACGTCTTGGTGATCGAT
>JASHSL010000071.1 GCA_030040855.1 Terriglobales bacterium | reverse complement strand
TGCACGGGCCGGGATCTGACGTTGGCGTATCACTGGTTCGCAAAGGCGCTGCAGCAGGACCCTGGAAATACTCGGCTGCAACGTGATCTGCAAGTTCTGTGGAATCAAATGAGCGACGATGAGAGGCAGATTGCGATGCGCACCCGGCGCTGAGTTCTGACTGCTTCGAATGGGTTGGGTACGCTTTGGGGCACGCTTGGCGTCTCGAGCCTGCGCGTGACTCCGCAAATCTAGTACGGCCACTAGAGAATTTGCTTCGTTAGCTGGCAGGCATTCCCCCGCTCCAAGGTTTCCTCCAAGGAAGACGACCCAGGGTTGCCTAGGCTGAGCTAAGGCCAGAAGCGCTCTGCCGGGTATTCGATCCTTTCTCGCTCCAAGCCGATCGAGCCGGGGTTGCGCGCCAAAGTCCACATCAGCATAGGCGGGATCGGCCGTTTCCAAAAGGGAGTCGGTTAGTATCGGTGCCTTCCCACAAGGTCATGGCATGAACGCCTTAGGCAATCGACAGGACATCGGGCGGCAGCAGTGCGGCGCAGCGCTATCAAAGGATGTAATGCCATTGGACTAAGGTAAAAAACCGCTTGACACTCGCGCAGGATTTGCTAAGGTTCATGGACCACTTCGAGTTCGCCACGCCACTTCTCGTTTAGCAGTTTGTAAGGCAAAAGCCCACTTCGCCTTTACCACGTCACTTCGTGTTTACCTGGTTGGTAGGGTAAAAAGCCCACTTCGCGTTTACCGGTAGGGGTCTGCTTCCGCGACGAACAAGCAGCGCACCATGGCGTTTGTCTAAAGTTTCCTGGGCAATTTAGGAAGCAAGACATGCACCCGAAGGTGCAGTAGCGCCTCGGAGAGAATTGCTCAAGCGGCCAGTCCCATCCGTCAGCACTTTGCAGACGCGGGCCTTAGGTGTCTGTGCCGACGGACATCCCCCAGAGAAGAACGTGGAAGGTTCAACTATTTAAGGAGGAATCGTGATTAAACCAGCAAAGATCACGTCAGTTCTAGTGGTAGTACTCTCTCTCGCCGGAATCACATTTGCTCAAAAAAAAGACCCTCCTGGCGCAGTCGACCCGGGAGTCCAGACCGCCTCCCGTGGGACAGGCGCAACCATCATCGTGACCGACCCGAACGGCTACCTTTCTTTTTTCGAGAACGGTCTTGCTCGCTTCCAGGAAGTGGAGACTGTTTCCAAATCCGCCAACGTTGGTCTCGGGCCGCGATTTAACTCCAATCAGTGCAGTTCGTGTCACGCGTTTCCCGCGGTTGGCGGAACAGGCGCTGCTGTGAATCCTCAATTCGAATTCGTTAGCGACGGGGTTGCACCGGATAGCACCACCCCGAGCTTCATCACCGCCAACGGCCCAACCCGCGAAGCCCGATTCCCCTTCTTCTTTAACTCGAACGGCACGGTCAACACCAGCGCTCCCAACGGCGGCGTGGAAGACCTATTTACGGTTTCAGGCCGTCCCGACGCCGGCACTTGCAAGCTGGCACAGCCTCCCTTCGCGCATGCCCTGGCAACGAACAACGTGATCTTCCGCATTCCCACCCCCACCTTTGGCTTAGGCTTAGTCGAGAATCTTGACGATTCAACCCTGCTGAAGAATCAGCAGAGCAATCTCAAGAACAACTTTGGCATTGCCGGTACCTTCAACCACAACGGCAACGACGGCACCATCAGCCGCTTCGGCTGGAAGGCGCAAAATAAATCGCTGCAGTTGTTTGCCGGTGAAGCTTACAACGTGGAAATGGGCATCACCAACGAGATATTCAATAACGAGCGTCCGCTGCCGGAAGAAGATCAGCTGGGTACCGGCCTGCCCGCGAATTGTTTGAACCTCGGCGGCATCGGGTATCCGGAAGACGAGACCAACCCGCTCTCGTCGCCGAACGCTGCCGTTCTCGACGACGTCTCGGCGTTTGCCAACTTCATGCGCTTCCTGGCCCCGCCTAAACCCGGTTCCGTAGTGCTGAATGGAACAACGGTTCCCGCAGCGACCATCGCCGCCGGCAAAGCCTTGTTCAGCGCGATTGGCTGCGCAACTTGCCACAATCCAACCCCGGGTACGACGCAAGCTTCCGACTTTGATCCCGAACTGAGCAACCAACCTGTCAATGCGTTTTCCGACATCGAAATCCATCACATGGGCACCGGCTTGGCGGACAATGTGTCGCAGGGCGGCGCGGGCGGCGAGCAGTTCCGCACAGCTCCCTTGTGGGGCCTGGGACAGCGGATCTTCCTGCTGCACGATGGCCGCACCACGAACCTAATCACCGCCATCCAAGCCCACGCGAGCAGCGGCAGCGAGGCGAACACCGTGATCTCGAATTTCAACAGTCTCACGGCCGCCGAGCAGCAGGAGGTGTTGGACTTCCTGCGATCGCTGTAATCGTTGAACCCAAGCTGGCTGGCGAGATACACAAGGTGTCTCGCCAGCTTTTTTAAGTTTAGAAGTGATCCGCGACTAACACTCCGGGTTTACCCTGCCTAAATTGTTTGAGATCATAGGCACATATGCGCTCTCGATTCTTATGTTCCGTGCTCGTCTTCGCGTCGTCGCTAGGGTCGCCCGCCTGGGCACAAAGCGCCGCAGGACAAAGTTCCACCAAGAACGGCGATGTTCCCGAGAACCCTTCGGCCATGACGAAAGTTCCGACGGGAGTCATCCTTGTGAAAGGCGCCTGGTCGAGCGCCAGCGACTCCTCGACTCCCGTACCGGAGGGCGGGAGTGTAACCGACAATGTGTTCACCAACACTTATTTTGGAATCACTTACCCCTTACCGAAAAATTGGACGGAGAAGTACAAAGGTCCGCCGCCGTCCGACAGTGGCAGCTACGTTTTGGCGCAGATCCAGCCGTCGGACGACTACAAGGGACCCAGCCGGGGCAATATCCTGATCACCGCCCAAGACCTGTTCTTCACATCGCTGCCGACGACCAACGCTGTCGACCTCACCGCCTACGAGAAGGAAAATTTGCAGAGCGATTACAAATTGGAACCGTCACCGGTCGCAGGCAAAATCGCGGGCCGACCCTTTACTTCTTTTGCCTACTGGTCCCCTGCAGCCGAGCTGCACTGGTACGTTCTAGCAACCGAAATCCGCTGTCACGCGGTCGAGTTCATCCTGACCAGCCGCGACACCAAGCTGCTCGGGAGCTTCGTCGAAGACATGAACAAGATGCAGTTGCCGGCAGAAGCCAGTCCCGACAAAGGGGAAGGCGGTGGCGCGTTCCCGGTATGCATCAAGGACTACGCCAACGAGGAGAACCTGATTGCCCGCGTGGATCCGATCTTGACTGATCATCGTTACACCTCGGTTCCGGTACGGATTATCATCGATAAAAACGGCAAGGTGAAACACATTCACTTTCTCAGCGCATATCCGGATCAGACAAAAGTCATCACGGATGCGCTGGCGGAGTGGAAATTCAAGCCGTACCTGAAGGATGGACAGCCCGTCGAGGTCGAAACCGGGATCCTGTTTGGGCGCCCGCAGATTGCTCCTGCCCCAAGGAAAGGACAAAAGCCTTCGGTCGAATGATTGATCCGGGCAGGCTCTGAACGGCAGGGACGCTTCTCGGGTTAAGTACCGGTGAGGAATTGGTACTGCTCTGGGGTGAGAGGCACAACACTCAATCTTCCCTGCCGTACTAGGGGAGATTCGCGGAACAGCTTGTTGGCTTTCACTTCGGCTAGGGTCACCGGCCGGCGGAGCAATTGATCGGCCTGGATTTTGACCTTTGGACTCTTCCGATCCGAGGTGTCCACGGAAACCACATGCGCCGTACCCAGGGCGGACTTGTGATCGCCGGTTTCGTAGATGACAACGCGATCGCCCGGCTTCATGGCGCACAGGTGTTTTAAAGCCACCGGATTCGACACGCCGTCCCAAATTGTCGTAGCGTCGCGCTCAAGATCGGCAAAGGAGTACTCGGAAGGCTCTGTTTTAAGAAGATAATCCATAGAATTCCCCGGGCAACGGTCGAGATTCAGGGGCGCAAACCTTCTCCCTCGGACGGCAAGCCTCTAATCTCGATCGGCTCGTGCGTCTCTCGCTCCGACTTACTGCGGTTTCCCGTTGGGATCTGTCTTTTCTGCAGGGTGGTCTTCGTAA
>JASHSL010000070.1 GCA_030040855.1 Terriglobales bacterium | reverse complement strand
CATGCCGGCCATCCCGCCTGCCACTTCTGCGGGGACTGTACCAGCGGCTGTGAAGTGGGCGCCTTCTTCTCTGTCCCATGGTTTCTTCTGCCCGAGGCGGAGGCCGGTGGAAATTTGGAGTTGCGCACCAACGCTGTGGCGAAGAACGTTCTGGTCGATGGCGAGGGAAAGGCCTCGGGCGTAGCCTACATCGACCGCGACAGCCGGCAAGAGTACGTGGTCCGAGGACGGGCGGTGGTGGTTGCGGCCTCCTGCCTGGAGACCGCCCGCATCCTACTGAACTCGAGATCGCGCCGCTGGCCCGACGGCCTGGCCAACTCCAGCGGCCAATTGGGGCGCAACCTGTGCGATCACATGTACGCGGGCATCTCCGGCTACTTGCCGCAGCTGCTTGGGCAACCCAGCTTTCCCGACAACGTATCCGACAGTTCCATCGCCTGGATGCCGCGATGGCAGAACCTGGAGCACCCCCGGGAAGAAAAGTTTGTGCGCGGCTATGCGGTTTATCCCGACGGCGGCTGCTGGGAGTTTCCCGCCTATTATGACGTCATCGAAGGCTTTGGTTCTTCGTTCAAACGCGAAATGAAACGCCGCTATCCGACGCCCATCAGCTTCATGACCCAGATTCCGACTTTGCCTTCCCGCAACAACTATGTGGACATTGATCCCGAAGCCAAGGACTCCTTCGGCATTCCCAAGGTGCGAATTCATTTTCAATGGGGGGAAAACGAACTGCAGATGTGGGAGCATGCCAAGCATGCCTGCGCCGAGGTGCTGCGAGCCAGCGGCGGCGTGCTCGAGTCCATGGACGAGGAACCCCAGACTCCCGGCTACAGTCAACATGAGATCGGCACGTGCCGCATGGGCAATGACGCCAAAAAGTTTGTCACCAACCGTTTCGGTCAAACCCACGACGTGGCCAATCTCTATGTGTGTGACGCCAGTGTTTTTGTGAACGGCACCGACAAGCCACCGGTGCTGTCGATCCTTGCCTTTTCGCTGCGCACCAGCGAGTACCTGGCGGAGCAGATGCGCCGAGGAGCCTGAGCCGCCACGCTTAACGCAGAATGGGCATGCGCAGCGGGGCTTCGAGGAGAAACGAAGACTTCCGTATTTCCGCCAGGGCGGCCTCCACCTGGCTGCTCTTGGTTGGTTCGAGCGTAATCACAAAGGGCAAAGCCGCCTTGTCCTGGCCCGCACTTTGGAGAACTGCGTCAATGTTGATGTGGTGCTTGGAAAGAATGCTGGCCAGCCGGGCCAGGATCCCCGGGCTGTCCTTCACCACCAGGCGTAAGTACTGGGGGGTTTCAAAATCGCTGCTAACCTCACCGGGAGTGACCGCGGGCTCCTCCGCGGGCGAAAGTCCAGAGGAGGGATACCGCACGATGTGCAAAAGGTCGGAAACCACCGCCACGGCGGTGGGGTTGCCGCCCGCTCCCAATCCCGAGAACACGCTCTGTCCGCCAAACTCGCCGTGGCTGAG
The DNA here is from genome assembly GCA_030040855.1 of Terriglobales bacterium. Taxonomy (GTDB): domain Bacteria; phylum Acidobacteriota; class Terriglobia; order Terriglobales; family Acidobacteriaceae; genus JAFAGX01. Next base: position 4,902 of record JASHSL010000070.1, on the reverse strand, counting down.
GATTAAGTTCTCGCCTCCCGCGACGGCCGCCAGCGGGGAACGACGAGAAACCAGCGTAGGCTCAACTGCCACCAGCAGCTTTCCATCACGCAGCTCGGCACGCGACACTTGGCGAATGGTGCAGTCGAGTTCATGGGCGTACTCGAAGTCGATCGAAGAAAGATCGCGAATCGAGCGGCATAAGACATCCTCTGGCAACACCTCGGCCTTGAGACCGACGCGCACCAAAATGACCAGCTTGGCGCGGGCATCGAAACCATCGATATCGTCGGTGGGATCGGCCTCGGCAAAACCGGCTTGCTGCGCCTCCCGGAGAGCCTCCGCGAATGCGGCACCGGCTTCGATCCGCGTCACAATATAATTGCAGGTCCCGTTCAGAATGCCACAGATCTTGAGCAACCGATCCCCGGCCAGGCCCTCCGCGAGCCCGGATAGGATGGGAATGCCGCCGCCTACGGAGGCGCCATAGGCGAGCTTTTGTCGGTTGCGACGCGCCAGTTCGAGCAACTCCGACCCGTGCCGCGCCATGAGCTGTTTATTGGCGGTGACCACGGATTTTCGAGCTTCGAGAGCCTGCCGGACCCAGTCATAGGCGGGATGGAGACCGCCAATGAGTTCGACGACCACCGCCACGTCCGACCTGAGAACTTCCTCGATGTCCTCCGTCCAGCAAACTCGATCCGCTACCCAGTTCACCTTCTTGCGCTCGGCAGCGCGCACGCAAATATGGGTGAGCTTGAGCGAGGGCTGGCCAGGGCGGGCATAGAGGAGCCGTGCCACAGCGGTTCCGACGGTTCCAAAGCCGACTAGGGCGATCTTCACGGCGGGTTGCTGATCAAGCCCGGACTTATCGACCTGAGAAGTGGGACTGCTCATGAATCAGGCGAACCTCGGGTGTCGAAGGTGGTCTTGCGCGACCGGGAGGAGTTGCGTGCGGGGGGTCAGAAATGGGTGGGTTGCATCCTGGTCATCGAACCGCTTGCGCTTCGTGGCTAGCCGTGATTTGAACCCCATGAGTCTCCTTTTGGGAAAAGGTTGAAGCCCTACAAACCCTGACCGGTCGCTCGTGTAAAACTCCTCGTGCCTTCCCGCGGCACGGCTTTCCCCCGGAAGACCTGCTTCACCAGCGAGGGCGGGTCCCCTTCTCTTTCGGCAAAGAAATAGGCATGCAGTTGCTTGACTGCTTCGGGAATATCCCGCTCTTCGATCACGAAACTGATGTTGATCTCCGAGGCCCCTTGCGAAATCATGTGAACGTTAATTCCCGCCGAGGCAAGCACGCTAAACACGCGGGCGGCGACGCCAATCCGACCGCGAAGTTTCTCCCCCACCAAGCAGAGAATGGCTTTGTTGTCTTCGACCTCCACATTGCCCAAACGCTTCAGGTCGTCGATTAAGCCGTCCAGATGGCGGGAGGCTTCGACCGCCACCGAGACGCTGACTTCTGATGTGGAGACCAAATCTGCGGGGCAAGCATGGCGGTCAAAGGCTTCAAACACAGCATGCAAAAAGCCCTGCGCCGCCACGATCCGCGGCAGGCGAACGTTGACCACTTTGACCCCCCGTTTGGCCGCGATCGAACGCACGATCGTCTTACTCGCAGGGGCATGGGCACGAATGCAGGTGCCCTTCGACTCCGGATTCCGCGAATTGAGAATGTAAAGCGGGATGTTCTTCTCCACCGCGGGGATCAACGTGGCGGGATGCAAGACTTTAGCACCGAAGTAGGCGAGCTCGGCGGCCTCGTCGAATCCGATGACGGCGATGCGCCGGGCATCCGGACACAGGCGCGGATCGGTAGTCATCATTCCCTCGACGTCGGTCCAAATCTCGATCTTGCGCGCACCCAGGCCGGCCCCGACGAGGGCTGCCGAAAAATCCGAACCGCCCCGACCGAGAGTAGTCGGAATGCCGTCGGCGGTAGCCGCGATGAAACCTCCCATCACGGGAACCCGGTCGGCATGCAGCAATGGCTTCAACGACTGGCGCAGCCGCCGGTTGGTCTCCTCCCGCTGTGGAACCGCGCGAGTGTGGGAGGCGTCGGTCACCACCAGCTGCCGGGAGTCGACCAGCACCGCATCCATGCCCCGGGCGCGGAATGCCGTGCTGACGACCTGGCTAGAAAACAGCTCCCCGAAAGACAAAAGGTTATCGCTCGTGCGGGGCGAGAGTTCGCCCAGGGCCGCCACTCCGCGAAGGACGTCTTCGAGGGAATCAAACAGGGTCTGCAGGCGGTCACGGACCTCAGTTTCCCCCCGACCATTGAGCAAGGAGGCCAGTACGGCAAAATGGCGCTGCCGCATTTGGCGGTGCAGGCGTAAGCCTTCGGCCAGCGCGCCGGAAGCCGCCATCTGAGACATGGTGACCAGCGAATCGGTCACCCGAGCCAGGGCGCTGACTACGACCACCGGCTTCTGTTCCAGGCGCGAAGCGACGATCGCGGCCACGCGCTCGATGGCTTTGCCATCCTCGACCGAAGTCCCACCAAACTTCATGACGATCATGGGTTCGTTCTCGCTCCCTGCTGGCGCGGGCTGCCAGCCAGCGGCCGCAGCTAACTCGGCTCGGGAAGGTTGCTGTCGGGCGCGCCTCGGCCGGCAGGTGCCGACCGTAGCTCGAGTAGCAACCGCTGAATCAGCTTCTCGCACCCCCCGATCATGTGAAGCCCGCTTTCTCGCTGATGTTCTGCCAATGCTTTTTCCAATTTTTCTCTGAGCTCATCCATCTGTCGACCTCATGCGAATCGTCGCCCACAAAGCCGAAAGGCCATCATCCCCTTCTGGATGATGGCCTTTCTCGTTCTCGATCTCGGCTGCATCATCCACTCGGCCCGATGCGAATCAGGATTGTGCCGGTAATCGGGATCACCAGGAGATTCCGGCCAAACGAAACTCCCGCACTGAGGCAGCGCGTGCCTTGCGCCAACCAAGTTGGGGCGGAGGGGATCACTGGAAACAATTTCCTAGGAAGCAACTGGTGCCAGCTTACACGAGAATTTCTGGTTCGGTCAACCGAACCAGCGAAACCATCGACTCCTGCGCGTATTTCTCGCGGAGTGCAGTCGCTTGAGATGACACTGAGAACGGCGGCGGAAGGATTCGCAAAGAAGCGGTTCCGGACACCATGGCGCCGGACCCGACTTTCGGTCAACCGGCTGCCACGCTCTTTCCCGCGGTCTCTTCGGTGGAGCGGCGCGAAGCCCGATTGGGCGGAAGACCGGCGTCCCGAATCTTATAAAGGAGCGCACGATAGCTGATGCTGAGGGCTCGGGCAGCTTGCTTCCGGTTCCAGTGATGGGCCTGCAGCACTTTCAGAATGACCTTCCGCTCCAACTCCCGGGTCGCCTGGCGAGTCAACTTCTTTAAGGAGATGGGGCCGTCCAGGCTGATCTCGGGATTGAAGAACTCCTGTCCATTCCGAGCCACCAGCTCGGTCGTGATCACGTCCTCACCACCGAGAATCACGTAGCGCTTCATCAGGTTCTCTAATTCGCGGATGTTTCCCGGCCAGTGATACTTCTCCAGCCTGCCCATCACTTCGGGGGAAAGCGCCCGCGCGCGGCAGTTATACTTCTGGTTGTAATACTCCAGGAAATAACTGACCAGGGATCCGATGTCGCCCCGCCGTTCGCGCAGGGGGGGAAGATGCAGACTGACGACGTTGATGCGGTAGAACAGATCCTGGCGGAACGTTCCATTTTCAATTTCAGTCTCCAGCTGGCGGTTGGTGGCGCACACCACCCGCACTTCCACTTTCTTGTCCTCTTGGGCGCCGATGCGACAGAACTGTCCGTCCTGGAGCAACTGCAAAAGCTTGGATTGCAGCGCCAAATCCAGCTCGGAAATTTCATCGAGAAACAACGATCCGCGATGCGCCAGCTCCACCCGGCCTGGCTTGGAACCGTAGGCGCCGGTAAAAGCCCCCTTCTCGTAACCGAAAAGCTCGCTTTCGAGCAGGGTCGCAGGGATGGCGGGGCAGTTCACCTTGACAAACGGTCCCGTCTTCCAAGGCGAAAGCGCATGAATCATGCGCGCGATGATGTCTTTGCCCGTGCCGCTCTCTCCGTGAATCAGAACGGGAACATTGGCGCTCGCGACTTTATTCATGCGCGCCCGCAGCGTCTGCATGGCGTCAGAGCTGCCGAAGACCACAGCCTCGGGGGGAAATTCCCCTAAGGACTGCACCAAACCATTGAACGGAGTGACGGGTTCGATCCCCACGGTTACCTCGACGAACATCTGCGGTGCACCCTGAGCGCCAAAGCGCCCGGGCCTCCCTGCACAGCCTGTGGGTTGTCTTCATTTACTTTGGATTCATGGACTTATCAAAGACAGTGCAAGCCGGTAAGAGGGGGATTCGAGTAAGGGAAAGTGGCCGTTTGCGCCGGTTTGGGATGGGTAAAAGTTTTCACTTTGGGGAAGTGACTTTCCGTCGCGGAAGCGTCTGACTTGCGCTCGCTTGCAACAGGGCGCGAGAGAATCTTACGCCCGCTAGTTGGTAAGCTTGTAAATTGGTTGTCCACATGACCCGGCCCTGCAAATTCCGGGAAAACCTAGGCAAGTCCGCGTTCGCCACTGGAGGAGCGCTGGGAATCTCGAGCAAAACCTGCGAGGAGAGCGGCAAAGAACGGCGGACGGCGATTAAGGCTCCCCCTGCGGAGACATTCAATGCGGTAGCAAACTCCAACCATTCCTTGTCATTTCCCTCCTTGCCACGGACAAAGATGGGAATTGCCAAGGGTAGACGCTGCCATTTTCGTCGTTCTGTCGCTACCCTTCTTCGGAGCAAAATCCACCCTCTACTCCAAATGGTTTAGGGCTTTCACCGCACCTTGGGGGCCAAAGTTTCCTCTTGCTCCGAGGAGGCTCCTGTGATAGTCACAGGAGAACTCGAAGTCTAGGC
>JASHSL010000069.1 GCA_030040855.1 Terriglobales bacterium | reverse complement strand
TGCAGCAAGTCGCCCGAGGAACGATGCCAGGCGCTCATGGACCCGTCATAGGCTGCTCCTGCTCTCGCGAGTGCCTCGGGCGTCAAAAGCTGGGGCAGTTCTTTGGCGGGAAACGCAGAATAAAAATTGTCGAAGTAAAACGACGGCCAGTCTCCTCCGTCGCGCATGAGGAAGGTATGCTCCAGCTTGCGGTACAGGCCGGCCGGCAGCGGCGCGGCGACGGCCCCCGAACGCAAGGCTCTACGCACAAAGGCGGGAACCAGCGCCCGATACTTCCGATCCATCTCCGCATTCAGCAACGTCCAGGCATAGCGGGTATAGCCCGCCAGAGTCTCGTCGCTTCCCTCCCCCGTCAGCACCACGATGACTCGCTCCCGTGCCAGGCGGGCCACATAATAGAGAGAGACGCTCGACGGCCACACGACGGGTTCGTCTTCATGCCAGATGAGCTGCGGCAAGCTGGTGAAGAATTCCTCCCGGCTGAGACGAACCTCGTGGTGATCGGAACGAATGTGGGCGGCGACCTGCCGCGCATAGGCCAGTTCGCTGAACTCCTCTTCGCCGTAGCCGACCGCAAAGGTCTGGATCTGATCGCGACGAATCTTGGCGGTCAACGCCGCGACCGCGCTCGAATCCAGTCCACCGCTCAGAAATACGCCGAGCGGCACATCGCTCATCAAATGCCCCTCGACGGCTTCCGCCAGCAACTCGCGGTAGGTCGCGACGTAATAGTCGCGAGGACGCGGTTGGCGATCCACCTCCGTCGTGAGATCCCAATAGCGCTCGATGGTTGGCTCGTGCCCTTCGGAGAGCTCCAGGGTGTGTCCCGGCATCAGCTTGCGGATCCCGACGAACATGGTTCCCGGCCCGGTGATGTAGCCGAACGCCAGATACTCCGCGAGCCTGCCGCGGTCGAATTCCGCCGCCACCCCGGGATAGGCCAGAATCGCCTTAATCTCGGATCCGAACAGGAAGACCTTGCCATCCCAGCGGTAGTAGAAGGGTTTGATACCCAGCCGGTCTCGTGCCGCGAAAAGCACACGCTTGCGGCGATCCCAGATCACGAAGGCAAACATTCCCCTCAGCTGCTGCACGCAATCGCGGCCGTATTCCTCGTAGAGATGGACAATAGTCTCGGTGTCCGAGCGCGTGCGGTAGCGGTGGCCCTTGGCCTCCAGGCGCGCCCTCAGTTCAGCGTGGTTGTAGATTTCGCCGTTGAAAACAATCCAGATGTCCTCGTCCTCGTTGGCCAGCGGCTGATGGCCGGTCTTCACGTCGATGATGCTTAAGCGACGCATCGCCAGGCCGACATTCTCTTCCACCAAGGTGCCCTCGTCGTCCGGCCCGCGATGCGCGATGCGACGGTTCATGACCGATAGCACGTCGCTCTTCACGTGCCCTTCACGGTCGGAGAAGAAGATCCCGCAGATTCCGCACATAGATCAGGGTTGCTCTCCCGAGGTAGGATCACCTGCCGGTTGCGGACTGCCGCTCGCGACCAGCATCTTCCATCCTTCCCTTTCCACGCTCAGCATTTCAATGTCTGGTGAAACCACATCGAATTGGCCTCGACCGCCGATTATCTCGCACCGTAGGAAGGCACGCTTGGCCGTCACAATCGTCCGCCCGGCCCATTTCACGTAGGTAGCTTTGGCAGCGATCAGGGTTGGCTCGGATGCTGGGGCGCGGCGTCCGCAGTAAAGAAACTCGGCGTCGCTGCTCCAGGGATCGAGCTTCCAGGGTTTGCCCTCGCCAAAAAACATCGAATGCGCGTCCCGCGCAGTTTGGTAGCGGTATCCCACCACGGCGGACGGCTGGGAGGAGAACGCACCCAGCTTGGTGAGTTTCGGGCGCGCGGGCCTGGCATCGTCGACCGGGGACAACACGGTTACAAACTCGGCGGGAAGTCGCCTCTTGCTGGCAAAGTGCAGCACGCTGTGACTTTCTCGCTTGCCGTACACCGGGGCGTGGGGCCACTCCGCCACCTCCCGCGTCCATCCATGGCCTTCGACGGTCACGAATCGCACCCCGTGCCCGGTACCCAGAAATACATTCTCCTGGTCGGCCACCTCTCGCAGCCCCGGCCCAAGATGCCAGAACAGATCGAGTTCGTACTCTCCAAATCCAAACGCCTGGTCGCGGACCAGCCAAAAGCCGGACTTGAGCGAGAACACGAAGCGCCGATGCACCACGCCATTCGGCAAGCGCGAGTAGCCGTCGTGGCTGCCGACAAACAGATCGAACGTTCTTCCCACCATCCAACCTTCCGCCTGCACCCTGGGCAGCCTGCCCCATCGGAAAGGGCCCTTGGGATCGGCTTGATCCTTCCTGGCGACCACCAACGTGTTGTGAGCCCGCGTGCCGCGGAAACGATCGCGCTCCGCGTCCGGCCCGACATATTCCAAGGTTCCCGAATCAATCAGGATCTCGCAACTGGCGCTGTCGGCGGTCACGCTGAGCGCATCCGCATGACCGTGGCCGGCGTTATGCGCGCCTTGCGGACCCGCGTCGATCACGAACTGTTGCGCCGGGTCATCCCCCCGCATGACATACAACCCGCTGCTGGGAAAGGCGATCGAGTTTCGCGCCGGGGGAACCGCCGCCAGGCGGTCGAATTCTTCGATGCCGGCCTCGCCAAGCAGCCAAAGCGTCTCCTCGCGCGGTCGGCCGGCGAGCGTCTTGAAGTCGCCTCGCCCGAACAGAACCGCCCCCGTCGCCAGCGGATCGAGCAGATGAATGGCTCGGTTGCGCGCCGGATCAAACACCCGCCCGCCATCGTCATCTCCAAGCTGCGGCAGCCTGCCGTTCCGGGCAAGTGCGGCGAGCGCCTCGAGCATGCGTTCCAAGGTCCGCTGCAATGGCACCGGAACCGTGATCTGGTTCAGCGAAGCGAGAACGGCAACGTGCAAGAAGAGGTCCAGGGCATAGACGTGGTAGTAAAGGGACTGCTCGAAATGCAGCCCGTCACCTCGCACCTGCCGCCCTGCCTGTTGTTCGACGAGCGCCCACCCGCGTTGCTGCCAGCGCCGGGCCGAGGGGAGTTCCGGGCAGAGAGTACCAATAAAGACGAGGGCTACGGCTTCTCCCAACAGATGGGTGTTCGGAGAAAAGTAGGTCGAGAGATAGCAATCGATATGGCGTCCGGCGATGGCCTGGTTGCGAAGCCAGGCCGAGCGAAATCCTGGAGGTACCGCCGGCGAATCCGCCATCAGCCAGTAGACCCAGAACCAGGAGAGACTGCGAAATGCCACCTCCAGGCTGCTCGCCCAGTTGATG
>JASHSL010000068.1 GCA_030040855.1 Terriglobales bacterium | reverse complement strand
TGTTGTGCCGCATAGAACTCGGCTGCTTGATCTACATATTTCATTCCGTAGCGCAGCATGCGGTAAAGGAGCCGGGCGAGTTTGGCGGCCATGGCCTTCGCGGCTACCGGAGGCCCCAGCCGAGTCCGAAGGCGGCGGAACTGCGCCCCGAGGTAGGTGTTGCTGGTCCGCAAGGTGCAGGCCGCCATCCTTAAGACAGTGGTCGCGCGGTTATTGGTGGGCAGGCTAGTGTCGAATCTCCGATGTCGCTTGCTTCGGGCACGCGATAGCGTCCGCCGCAGAGCGCCTTCGTTCAAGCGGGCTTCGGGGAAGCCAAGTCCAGACCGAGTGGGTAGGTCGCCAAACCGGGAGTTGTAGTCAGAGCGACCTAAGCTTCCCCGTCTAGGCACAGGCAGCCTGGGGGAGGCATGCTCGCAAGGCCCGGCGGGTCGAGGCTCCCGATCCACCGATCAAATTCCTCGAGGGCAAGCGAACATTGACGGCGATGTCTCTGCTCGCGGTCCCGGATCTTTTGATCGAGTGCCGGCAGAAGATCGAAGGTAATGTTTGCCGGCTGGAAGTTGAGGGGATTGGCGTGAGTGATGTAGTAGACGAGCGATCCGAAGGCGGTGGCCCGTGGGGGCGCAACCAGCCGGGCGTTCGACGCCAGTGCGGCAGCGTGCAGACCGGCCATCAGGCCGGTGGCGATTGATTCCACATATCCTTCTACGCCGCAAATCTGCCCCGCAAAGAAGATCTTCGGGTGCTGTTTCATCTGCAACGTTTCCGTCAGCAGACTGGGAGCGTTGATGTACGTATTGCGATGAATCTGTCCGTAGCGCAGGAAGCGAGCATGCTCGAGGCCGGGAATCAAACGCAGAACTTTCCCTTGCTCGGCGAACTGCAAGTGGTTCTGGAAGCCCACCAGATTGTAGGAGTCCGCCCGCAGATTTTCCCTTCGCAGTTGCACCACGGCATAGGGCATTCGTCCGGTGCACGGATCCTTCAATCCCACCGGCTTCATCGGTCCGAAACGCAAGGTATCCCGTCCGCGGCGCGCAATTTCCTCAATCGGCAGACAACCTTCGAAATAGTTCAGGTTCTCCCAATCCCGCTCTTCGACCGACTGCGCGGCCACGAGCGCGTCGTAGAAGCGGTCATATTCTTCCTTCGCCAAGGGACAGTTGAGGTAATCGGCGGAGCCCTTCTCGTACCGTGCCGCCCAATACACCTTGGCGAGATCGATCGAATCCGCTTCCACGATGGGACTGATGGAATCATAGAAATGCAAATGCGAGCTGCCGCTGAAGCGGGCGATCTCCTCGGCCAGCGCGTCAGAGGCAAGCGGCCCCGGCGCCAGGATGGTGATCTGGCTTCGATCGACCTCAGTGACTTCCTGACGCCGAATCCTGATCCGAGGGTCGGCGGAGATGGCGGCGGTAACCTTGGTGGCAAAGCTCGTCCGGTCCACCGCCAATGCGTGTCCTGCGGGCACGGCACATTCTCGCGCCACTCCCATCAGCAGCGACCCGGCGCGTCGCATCTCCTCTTTGAGCAGCCAAGGCGCCGTGTTCTCGCTGTCCGACTTCAGGGAATTCGAGCACACCAGTTCGGCAAAATCGCCGGTCTGGTGGGCGGGCGTCGAGCGCTGGGGGCGCATCTCAAACAGGTCCACCCCGATGCCCCGTCGGGCACACTGCCAGGCCGCCTCCGTTCCCGCCAAACCCGCCCCGATGATGCTAACGTTCCTTTCCATCTGCGCCCGCCTGGGCCCGAAGCTAGCGCCATCCGCCTCTCACAAGATTACTCTTTCATCCCCCACGCGGCGGGTGACGCGCTGCCGATCGAGATATTCGAGCAGGGGAATGGCGTACTTGCGGGTGACGCCGGTCAGGTCCTTAAAACGGGCGATGTTGAGGTTCGAGGACTTTGCCTTCTCCTCGGTCAGGAGTTTGCGAAGCTCCTCGAGCGCCTCCCGGTGAAAGAGCAAATCCTCGGAGACCCTCACCAGAACCTTGTCCCGCAAAAGCAGGGTGACGATTTTCTGCGCCCGCCCCTTGTCGATCTTCAGTCCGGCCACGACCTCCTTCATGGCAGGAACCTTGAGCCCGGCGGTCCGAAACGCGGCCTCAAGGATTTTCTTCGACTCCGACTCCTCATCTCTCATCACCACGCCGCGCCCTTTGAGACGTACAAGATCGGCGCTCAGTTCCACTTTGCCGCCGGCGACGGCGCCTTCTAAAACTCGCGAGAAAACGTCGTAGGAAACATCGGGAAAGTGACCGCGCAATTCCTCCTTGTTCATTCCCGCAACCAGGGGATTTTGAGCGTGGAAGACGTCGAGCGTCGTCGACAGTTGCTGCTCGATTCCGTCGAGTGCAGGCTTGACGATAAGGTATTCGCCAACTCTGGTGATCTCTGCGATGCTCGCCATCGTGGCGGTGACTTGTCCCCGCGTCCAGCCCGTGCGTCGAATCAGGTCGGTCAAGGTGAGACCCGCTCGGCCCGCGGCAGCCACCCGGGCGCGCAGGGCTTCGGCGGGCGAGCCCTGGATCTGCTTGAGGAATCGAATGTATTCGGCCGGGTTGCGACGTTTGCGAAAAGGTGTGTTTTCAAGCACCACCCCTCCCCCGATCGTCGTGGCGGGAGAAAACTGGCGCAGAATGAAACGGTCCCCCGGCAGCAGCTGGATGGGATGAGCAAGCCGCAGCTGGGCGAAGACGGTTTCCCCGGGAGCCACCTGTTTCTCTCCGGCCAAAGCGACGCTC
>JASHSL010000067.1 GCA_030040855.1 Terriglobales bacterium | reverse complement strand
ATGGTGGCCAGCGCCTGAATCTCCGCGATGGAGATGACGCGCCCCTCCACCACTCCCGCCTTGAAGGTCATCTCCGGATTGTCCTTGGCGTATCGGGAAAGCGCCTTGGCTAGGGCGACCGGATCGCCACGGGTATATGCGATCGAGGTAACCCCGGAGAGGTTCTGCAAGACCGGTTCGGCCCCGGTGCCTTTGGCGGCGCGCTCGGCCAAAGTGTTCTTGACCACGACGTACTTTGCCCCCGAACTGCGCAGAGTCTTGCGCAGCTCGCAGTCTTGGGCCACGGTCATCTTGCTGTAGGTGGTCACAATCAGACCGGAGACGCTTTCGAGCTCCCGGCCCAATTTTTCCATCTGTTCGATCTTCTTAGCTCTGGAAACCGCCATGATTCGCTGTCATCCTCAAGGATTCCCGCTCCGCCGCGCCCTCACCGGGCGCCGCTGGCAGGGGTTCTTACGCCTTGGCTGCCGCCTCGACCGCGCTGGTATCGACCGCAATTCCCGGTCCCATGGTCGAGCTCAGATAGCAGCCCTTCACATACTTGCCCTTGGCCGCCGATGGCTTCGCCTTCACCACGCTGCTGATCAGTGCGGTGGCGTTTTCAATCAGTTTTTCCGACGGAAAGGAAATCTTTCCGACGGGCACGTGCACCAGAGACGTCTTGTCGGTGCGAAATTCCACTTTGCCGGCTTTGACCTCCTGCACGGCGCGGGCAACATCGAAGGTGACGGTGCCGGTCTTCGGGTTCGGCATCAGCCCTTTTGGGCCGAGAACCTTGCCCAAGCGTCCGACGGACTTCATCACGTCCGGGGTGGCGATCAACGCGTCGAAATCGGTCCAATTCTCCTTGTTGATCTTTTCGACCATCTCTTCGCCGCCCACAAAATCAGCACCCGCCTGCTCGGCCTCCTTCACCTTTTCCCCCCCGGCAATCACCAAGACCCGCTTCGACTTGCCCAATCCGTGGGGGAGCACCACCGTGCCCCGCACCATTTGATCAGCGTGCTTGGGATCTACTCCGAGACGCATGGTGATTTCGACGGTCTCATCGAACTTGGCATAATGCACCTTCTGCAGCAGGGGCACAGCCTCGCTGAGCGAGTAGGGGCGCTTCTCGACCGCCTGCCGCGCCTTGGTGATATTTTTTCCCGGCTTCTTCATGAATTGCTTTCTCCCTTACCGCTCAAGGTTCGCGCCCCGAACCGCAGTTCGATCGAACCTAAGCCCCTCCCCCAAGCGCCGCGCGGAGCTCAGTATCGAGTCCGAGCGTCATCCCACGACTTCGATCCCCATCGACTTTGCCGTTCCCCGAATGCTCTTCATGGCGGCATCGATCGAGGCGGCGTTCAGATCCGGCATCTTCTGCTTGGCAATCTCCTCCACCTGCTTGGCCGTGACCCGTCCCACCTTATCTTTGTTGGGCGCACCCGATCCTTTGGCGATTCCGGCCGCTCGCTTCAGCAGAATCGAAGCCGGCGGGGTCCGGGTGATGAACGTGAAGGACCGGTCGTTATAGACCGTGACCACCACGGGAATGATGAGCCCTTCCAGTTCCTTGGCGCTGGTCTTGGCGTTGAACTGCTTGCAGAACTCCATGATGTTGATCTGCGCCTGGCCGAGCGCCGGCCCGACCGGAGGAGCAGGAGTTGCCTTCCCTGCCGCAATCTGAAGTTTTACCGAACCGGTAGCTTTCTTTGCCATACTCTATTCTCCCAGCCAAACCAGGCGGCGGCTTCGCTTGTTCCTCCGCCGCCCTCCGGTCAAACTACTTTCTCCACCTGGTTGAACTCCAGTTCGACCGGTGTCGAGCGGCCGAAGATGGTCACCATCACTTTGAGCGTCTCGCGGTCCTCATTGACCTCGTCCACGACGCCCGTGAAGCTGGCAAAGGGCCCCTCGGTGATGCGCACCGATTCGTTCTTTTCGAACTTGACCTTGAGCTTGGGCTTATCCTTGGACTCTCCGACGCGGTAGACGATGTGCTGCACTTCTTCTTCGGAAAGCGGGGTAGGCTGCTGGCCGGTGCCGACAAATCCAGTCACCCGGGGGGTGGATTTCACCACGTGCCAAACCTGATCATCCATATCCATTTCGACCAGCACGTAACCGGGATAAAACATGCGCTCGCTCGTGTACTTCTTTCCCCCGCGCACCTCCGTGACCGACTCGGTGGGGATAAGCACCCTTCCGATCTTGTCCTGCAGTCCGAACGCCTGGATGCGGGACTCGAGCGATTCCTTTACCTTCCGTTCGAAACCGGAATAGGAGTGGATGATGTACCACTTCATATTCGGATTCCGGGGAGGCTCAGGCATAAAATTGCCCTCCCCTGGGGACAACTGGCCTTCAGATCCTCTGGCCTCGGCTTGGTGTTTCCCCTCTTCTTCCACCATATTGCGCAAAACTCGACTTCCTTCCTTGGGTTCAGCGACGGGTCAAATATTTGAAGATATGGTTAATCGCGCTTCCGATGGTGTTGTCCACAATCCAGAAATACAAGCCAAACAAAAAGACCGCAATGATCACCACCGTGGTCGTGGCCCGAACTTCCTTAAAGGAAGGGGCGGTAACCTTTCGCATCTCAGAGCGTACGTCGTTGTAAAAGGTCTTGACCCGCTCCGGCCACGACTTCAACTTCCCGGCTAGGCCTTCCTCGCCCATGGCGCCTGCGATTGACTTTGCCATTCGCTTCGCTTCCGCTCCCATCCCCTCACCCTATTTCCTGCCTATTTCCTGCGGGCTTTCGTTCCACTCCTGGCAGGGGCGGAGGGATTCGAACCCCCAAGTCCGGTTTTGGAGACCGGCAGTTTAGCCGTTGAGCTTACGCCCCTAAATCCACCTACTCAGTCCCGCGGCGGCCGCCTGCGACGGGGCAGCCCTTTGCGAGCAGCGCCGCCACCTACTTCACTTCTTTATGCGGCGTATGTTTCCGGCA
>JASHSL010000066.1 GCA_030040855.1 Terriglobales bacterium | reverse complement strand
CCGGCAGCACGCTGGGGAACCGATCGGCCAACGCATCGTCCTGACCGGGCGTGTGCTCGAGGAAGACGGCCGTCCCATGAGAAACACCCTGATCGAGATCGCACGCTGTACGAGCGGAGACTCCAGCGCTTAACTTCAACCGTGTACGGTGTAGACGGGGAGAGGAAACATGTCTGTCCGCCTGATCGATAGCCTGGTGACTACGGAACCGCTGGCCGAGCTGTTTTCTGACCGGTCGGTCTTGCGAGCGATGCTCGAATTCGAAGTGGCTCTGGCCCGCGCCCAGGTCAGCCTCGGCATGGTTCCGCCGTCGGCTGCCGAGGCCATCGCGGCGGCAGCTAGAGTAGAAAATTTCGCTGTCGCCGATTTGAGCAGGCGGGCTGGGCGGGCTGGCACTCTCACCATTCCTCTGGTCGAAATGCTGCGCGAGCAGGTACGGCAAGAGTCTCCGCTCGCAGCCGATTTCGTCCATTTTGGCGCCACCAGCCAGGATGTGGCCGACACCGCCTTGGTTCTTTTGTTGAAGCGGGCACAACCGATTCTCGAGAATGACCTGAGGCGCGTGGAAGAAGCGCTGGTTCATCGGATCGAAGAACATCGGCACACGGTGATGTTGGGACGGACCCTGCTGCAAGCGGCACCGCCGGTGACCTTCGGATTGAAAGCCGCGGGTTGGCTGGCCGCGGTTCGGCGCAGTCAAAGACGTCTCACAAGCAGCTTTCTCGAAGCTCTGGTGGTACAGTTCGGTGGGGCCAGCGGGACTCTCGCCGCTCTGGGGGATCAGGGCCTCGCGGTCGCCAAGACCCTTGCGGGAGAACTGAACCTCACGCTTCCAGAGGCGCCCTGGCATAGCCAGCGGGATCGGCTTGCCGCCTTGGTGTCGGCCTGCGCCATCCTGACCGGATCGCTGGGAAAAATGGCGCGTGACATTTCCTTGTTGATGCAGACCGAAGTTGCGGAAGTGGCAGAACCGGGGGGAGAAGGCCGGGGCGGTTCCTCCACCATGCCCCACAAACACAATCCTGTCGGCTGTATCCTCACGCTGGCAGCGGCCCATCGTATGCCCGGCTTGGTGGCAAGTTTCCTCTCGGGCATGCTGCAGGAACACGAACGCGCCGCCGGCGGATGGCAAGCCGAATGGCCGACGGTGGCTGACGTGCTCCAAGGCACGGGTGTGGCTGCGGCATCCATGGCGGAAGTGGTCGAAGGGCTCACGGTGGACGCAACCCGCATGAGGTCCAACATCCGAGCGACGCATGGACTGATTTTTGCGGAGAAGGCGATGATGCTTCTCAGCCGGAAGATCGGCCGCAAAGAGGCCAAGAAGATACTCGACCAAGCCGTACGCGGGAGTGCCTTGGCGCAACGGAGCCTTTCCGACGTGTTGGCCGAAATTCCCGAGGTCACCCGCCATTTGGATGGCGAAGCGCTCCGCACGCTCGACTCTCCCGAGGATTATCTCGGCGCTACCCAGTCGCTGATTCGTGGCCTGCTGGCCGCAGAAAGATCGGGGAAGAAAGAGGGCTAGAAACGATGCCTTTTGTCACCATGGATGGAACACGCTTGTTTTATCGCCTGGAGGGCAACGACGGCTTGCCGGTCCTGGTATTGTCCCACTCGATTGGTGCGGATCATCAGATGTGGGCACCGCAAGCTTCCGATCTCCTGCCGTATTTCAAAATCCTCCGCTTCGATACTCGGGGCCACGGCGCCTCCGACGCTCCCGCCGGTGAATATTCGATCGAACGCCTGGGCCGCGACGTTTTGGCTCTCACCGACCATCTGGGCATCGTGAAGTTTGCCTTTTGTGGTCTCTCGCTCGGGGGCGCGATCGGCCAGTGGATCGCAGTTCACGCCTCGGACCGACTCAGCCACCTGGTTCTGGCCAATACCTCGCCGCGATTTGGACCGCCGGCAAACTGGCAGGAGCGTATCCAAGCCGTACGCCAGGGGGGCATGGCCGCCATCGTCGACACGGTGATGCAGCGATTCTTTTCTCCCCAGTGGTTGGCGCGGAAAAATCCTTATGCATGCGGGATACATTCCGTCTTCCTGGGCACGAATCCGGATGGATACGCCGGTTGTTGCGCCGTTCTCCGGGATGCGGATCATTCCCAAGTGCTGCGCAAGATCAAGCTCCCCACCCTTGTGATCACGGGCGAACTGGACATCTCCACTCCCTGGTCCGGCCACGGAGAAATCCTTGCCCGAGAAATCTCCGGGGCGCGGGCAATCCAACTTCGTGCCGCTCATCTGTCGAACCTCGAACGTCCAAGATCCTTCAGCGCGGCGCTGCTTGAATTTCTCCTGCCGCCACCCCCTACGTCCGATCCCCTCGAGGCCGGAACCCAAGTGCGGCGCGCTGTTCTCGGCGATGAGCACGTTGCTCGCGCGATCGCTGCGAGCAATGATTTCACGCGCGAATTTCAAACTCTGATTACTCGCTTTGCCTGGGGCACGATCTGGACTCGGCCGTATCTGGACTGGAGGACGCGGCGGCTGCTCGTGCTCGCTACCATGGCCTCGCTGGGTCGCTGGGAAGAATTCCGCATGCATCTTCGCGCCGGCCTCGCCAAGGAATTGGAAGCCTGCGATTTGAAAGAGGTTTTGCTGCAAACCGCGATTTACGCAGGCGTTCCGGCTGCCAATACCGCATTTCAGATTGCCCGGGAGGAATTCGAAGGTCAACCCTCCCACGCAGAAAACCATTGATCTCCCATCATCCCGTTCGAGGTGCTGCATTTCCCTGCCCTCGGGTGTTGGCCAGCGATGCACCATGTCCCCGCCATGGCGGGTAATATTTCTTGACAACGAACGAGCAATGGTACTAAAAGGCCTAGTTGTCCAACGATTGGAGAACTTGCTTCGACCTTCGCCCCATCGAGCGCGCACGGTATCGTTCCTCCTCTCCTACCAGAGCCAGCACCATCTGTTCGCTGCGTTCCGTGCGGGTGCGCTCAGCGCTGGACAGCCAACCTTTTCAGAACAGGAGATCTACGCCCCATGCTGCGAAACACGCTCTTCGTTGTTGTCGTCGCCGTGCTGGCCTTCTCGGCAACGGCAGCGTTGGGCCAGGTGGTGACTGGCACCATCGTCGGGACGGTAAAGGACAATAGCGGGGCCGTCATCGCCAACGCGACCGTCACCATTACAAATACGGATCAGAACGTCGTGGTCCGAACCATGCAAACGAATGCCAGTGGTCAATATTCGGCGCCGCTACTTCCGGTTGGGCACTATACGGTGACGGCAGAGGCTCCTGGTTTCAAGAAGAGCGAGCAAACCAACATCCCCTTGGATGTGAATGCGAATCTTGCCGTGAACCTCAGTTTGGAAGTCGGCAGTACGCAGGAGACGGTAACGGTGACCCAATCTCCGATGGAAGTGGATCTCGAAACAGCCCAGGCGCAAACCGTGATCACCAGCGACCAGATTAACGACCTTGCGGTCAATACGCGTAACTACGAGCAACTGGTGAGTCTGATGCCCGGCGTCTCTACGGGCTTGGCGTCGGATCAGCTGTACGTCGGGGCATCGAATCCCCAGGGCACGTCCAACCAGATCAATTTCTCGATCAACGGCGGGCGACCTACGCAAAACGCCTGGATCATTGATGGTGCGGACAATTTGGACCGCGGCGCCAATCTGACTCTGCTCGCCTATCCCAGCATCGATTCGATTCAGGAGTTTTCCGTGCAGCGCGGGCAGTACGGCGCTGAATATGGGCGCGGTTCGAGCGGGCAGATCAACGTGATCACCAAATCAGGGACCAAGGCTCTTCATGGAGACCTCTACGAATTTTTCCGCAACGACGACATCTCGGCCAATAATTATCTCAACAACGCCGCCTCCATCCCACGGCCGCCGCTGCGCTACAACGATTTCGGAGGGACGATCGGCGGGCCGATATGGAAGGATAAAACCTTCTTTTTCTTCTCCGAAGAAGTGCGCCGCGTCATCACCTACACGACCTTCATCGCGGATGTCCCCACAGCCGATGAGCGCGCCGGGAAATTTCCCGTACCGGTTTGCCTGAATCTGGCGTGCACGGAAACCGGCACCCAGGTCACGAAGTTTGATCCGGCAGCCCAGGCTTACTTGACCGACATCATCGACAAGATTCCGCTGCCCGCCCCCGGTTGTACTTCGGGCTGCACGATTACCACGGTGGGACGCAATGTTTTCAACCTTCATCAGGAAATCGTTCGCGTCGACCAGATCTTCAGTTCGAAGTTCAGGTTGTTCGGCCGCTTTGAGAACGATACGATTCCTACCATAGAACCGGGGGGATTGTTCGTGGGCGATCCATTACCCGGAGTCTCGACGACGTCTACGCATGCTCCGGGGCGAATCGTGCTGGTCCATGCAACCCATACATTCTCACCCACGCTACTGAATGACGCCGGCGTGAACTACTCGCACGGAGGCATCGTCAGCAATCCCATTGGATTGGACCTTGGAGCGAATTCTCCCAATGTGCTTCCTGCCGTTACTCTACCCTACCTCAACACGCTCGGCCGCGTGCCCGACCTGGACTTTATTAATTTCACACCCATTAACGGCTTCGGACCGTACCGCGACTACAACGACGACTACAACCTGTTCGATAATTTGACCAAGGTGGTGGGCCGCCATGGCTTGAAGTTCGGCGCGACCTATCACTGGTACCAAAAAAATGAGGATGCAGCCGACGGCAACCAGGGCGGATTCGGTTTCTCGGACACGCCGCCCGCCAGCGACGCGGCCACAACGCCCCCGGAGTATCAGGAGTTCGCCAGTTTCCTGACGGGAAATGCGAGCTATTTCACGCAGACCTCCAAGGACTTTCGCGCCGTCATCCGGCAGCAACAACTCGAGCTGTACGCTCAGGACCAGTTCCGGGTGCGTCCCAACCTGACGCTGATTTATGGCCTGCGGTACTCACTTTTTCGCCAAATGACCGATGCCCACGGCCACCTCACGAACTTTGATCCGGCTCTTTACAATCCGGCGAAGGCGCCCGAGATCGATCCCTACACGGGAAACATCATTCCGGGTACGGGAACGGCGCTGAACGGCGTGATCATCGGCGGCCAGAACTCTCCCTATGGAAACGCCGTCGCCCGGCAGGACGATCTCGATTTTGCGCCCCGCCTCGGTTTCGCCTGGGATCCCACCGGGTCGGGAAAGATGTCAGTCCGTGGCGGTTATGGCATTTACTTTGATTCGCCGGCGGTCAGCTTCTTCGAATCGACAGTTTTCAACAACCCGCCATTTGTGACCAGCGATTTGATCTTCAACACCAGCATGGACAATCCGAGTGCAGTCACACCCTTCGTCGGAACCGCGCCGTCTCCATTTACGGCATTGGGAACCGCCTGGAAGCAACCCTACACGGAGCAATACAGCCTCGACGTACAGCGGGAGATCTTTCGCGGGACCTTTCTCGATATCGGATACTACGGGAATGTAGGCCGGCACTTGCTCGGCATCGAGGACATCAATCAGCCTCTGCCGGGCGCTTATGTGAAAGCCCTCGGGCCTTACGGCGTAACTCCTCCGGTCACCTATGCAACCACGCCGCAGCTGAACTACATTCGTCCCTATCGCGGGTACGACGCCATCAATTCACAGATGACCGCGTTCAGTTCCAACTATAACGGGCTGCAGGCGACGCTGAAGAAACGTCTGGGGCACAATTCCGTGCTCAAGGTCAGTTACACCTTCTCCCACGCTTTCACGGACGCGGATGGGGATTACGCCACGCCCCAGAACACCTATGATGTGGCCGCCGAGTACGGCCCGGCGCAGTTTGACCGCCGGCAAATCTTCAATGCGAATTTTATCTACTACATCCCGTTCTTCACCAAACAAGAGGGCTTGGCCGGGCATGTACTCGGAGGCTGGGAGTTTTCGGGCATTGTAACGGCGTACAGCGGCCTGCCCTATTCCGTGTATCAGTTTGAAGAGGACCCCGCCGGACAGGGGGTAATTGACGGCAACAGCTTCTCAAGCGGCCGGCCCGATCTCGTGGGCAATCCCAATAAGGCATCTGCAACCAGTGGGCCGATCCACACCTTCGCGCAGTGGTTCAATCCTACGGCCTTTGCTCTGGTGCCAACCAACCAGGCCCGCCCGGGCGATTCACCGAATGGTGCCGTGCTCGGGCCGGGGGTGCAGCGATGGGACCTTTCGTTGTTCAAGAACACGAAGATCAATGAGCGCGTGACCACTCAGTTCCGCGCCGAGGCTACGAACGTGTTCAACCATACCAATCCTGATTTGCCCAACAACGTTTTCGGGACCGGTACGTTCGGCGCAATTACTAGTGTGCGCGATCCGCGCATCATGCAACTCGCTATGAAACTGTATTTTTGAACCGGGGCTTCGATCGTCCGCCTGGGAGCGGCTGGCCTTTTTTGCCAGAGGCGTTCTGTTACCTGCTGCTTTTAATTCTGTGAAGATAGCGCCCGGCGATTCGATATCCTGGAACACATTCGTCTTATGAGCCATCGCATGAACTTGCCGGGCGATCGTGCCCTCGGCATGAACTCCTCGATTACACGCAGGGATTTTCTGGGTGCGACCCTGCTAGCCTCCGGTGCGGCGTTGCTCGACTCCGTGTCCCCGGCGCAACTCTTAGCCGCCAGAGCACCGAAGGGAACGGCGATCCTCCCGCAAGACTGGAACGGATACGGCGGAGTCGGAGAGTACGCCGATTCGAACGGAAACACCTGGAAAGTGCTGATCGCGGGACACAAGCTGCGGGACGGCGCGTACGAGGAAGCTTCCCGGAACCCGGTAGAAACTGGCGAGATCTACGACTGCCTTGTCGTTGGCGGGGGGATCAGCGGACTGGCGGCAGCGCTGTTCTTTTTGCGACAGGCTGGCCCGAAGGCAACCTGCTTGATTCTCGAGAATCACCCCATCTTTGGGGGCGAGGCCAAGCAAAACGACTTTGAGGTCGATGGACAGCATGTGACCGCACATCAGGGCTCGGCCATTTATTTCGTGCAATATCCTAGGAGTTTTCTCGCGCAGTTTTACGAATCGATCGGCCTAAAGCAGCCGCGCCTCGAGTATCAGAAGTGGGGAGGCACCGGCCCGGAAATGACCATCGGCCGAACTCCCTACGATTCCGCGGGGATGAGCACAGGACAGTACGGCTTTTGGTTTGGTGCGCAGTTTGGCCCCAAGCCGGGCGTTTGGCAGATTGATCCCGTCGGCAGGAAGTTCGCCGAGGCTCCTGTTTCGGATGCGACAAGAATGGAATTGTTGCGCTGGTATTCCGGGGACGCTGCGAAAGCAGCTCCGTTCGCGTCTCCCAAATATGAGGGAGACGAAGTTTCCCGCTATCTGGATTCGATCACGCTCGAAGAGCATTACATGCGGCAGTACGGGCTTTCCCGCGAATTCATCCGGACCTATCTGTCTCCGGACCTCGGTGGCGGATCCGGCTTGGGCGCCGACGCGCTTTCCGCGTACTCGGACTACGCTTTCGAGACGCTGCATCCTTACCAAGGAGAGGGCGAGGCGGTACAGATGTTTCCGGGAGGAAATACGACCATCGCGCGACTGATGGTCAAGACGCTGATTCCTCCTGCCATTTCCGGTGAGGCAACCGTGGACGGTGTCACGCTCGGCAAGGTCAACTTTTCCGCTCTGGATCAGAAAGACTCGCGAGCCCGTCTTCGTTTGGGTGCAACCGTGATTTCTGCCCGCCATGACAACGCCCCGGAAAAATCCCAATTCGTGTCCATCCTGTATGCCTCCGGGGAAAAGGTGTTCCGCGTCCGCACCCGCTCGGTGGTAATGGCGGGCGGAAGCTGGACCAGCAAGCACCTCGTCCGAGACTTGCCCGATCGACAACAGGAGGCTTACGCGCAATTCTTTCGCTCGCCCTGCATGATGGCCAACGTTGCGTTACGGAACTGGCGTTTCCTGGCCAAGATGGGCATCACCGGATGTCGCTGGTTCGGTGAAAGTATCGGCAATTACATGGAGCTGCGTCGTCTGGCCACCGTCGGCGACGTCCCGAAAACCATCAGCCCGGACGCTCCCGTGGTGCTGACGGTGAAGGTCCTCTATTCCTATCCGGGTTTGAGTACGGAGGATCAAGGCGATCGAGGTCGGGAGGAGATGATCACAACGCCGTTTCGCGACTATGAACGGGGTATTCGGCAGCAATTCACGGACATGTTTGCCGGGGCGGGCTTCGATGCGGAAAGAGACATCGCGGGGATTGTCTTGAACCGATGGGGCCATGCGTACTTGAGCCCGCAACCGGGATTTTTCTTCGGTGCCAATGGCAAACCCGCGCCGCGAGAGGTGTTGCGCGCCGCGCCATTCGGCCGCATCGCTTTTGCCAACAGCGACTTGGCCGGGGCCATGGATCATCGCTTCTCGATTCTCGAGGCCGAGCGGGCGGTGGCCCAGCTGCTGGCCGAGGTCATCACCGCCTAAGGCCATCGCGTATGCCTGAGCATCACCAACCTGCGAAAGTTTGTGCAGCCTCTCAACCTTGGCGCAGCGGCATCTTCGCAAGAAACGTCCGTCTTGCTCACGGCGGCGGTGCGCAGCAATCGTTTCAATGCCGCAACTGCCCGAGGCTCATATCCGATTCTTGGCAGGCGGAAACTGAGGTACAATGTCGCCATTTGTGCGATTAAAAGGGAGATTCCAGCTAACTGTCTAGGCCAAGTCGAAAGTAGACTCCTGTCTCCATTCCAAGTGCGCAGGGGGGGCAAACATGCCCGAGGTATAACACGCGGACAATAAGGAGGTCACGATGACGTACTGTACTCATTCGCAGGCATCCCCGAGTGCCGCCCCAACTCCCGCAATCAGGAACCTGTGGAAGGTGTTTAATTTCTTGCTGACAAGATCCAGAATTGCGTGGATTTTCTTCATTGCATTGTTCGCGCTCATCGGGGAAGCGCAAAACTTCCGGGGTACGATCAGCGGCCTTGTGACGGATGCCTCGGGCGCGGTTCTGCCTGCTGCAAGCGTAAAAGCAACCAATATAGCAACAGGAGTTGTTTATCCAACGGTTGCTTCAAGCGCGGGGGAATTTTCGTTGCCCTATTTGCCCTTGGGCAACTACACCGTGGTGGTTTCAGCGAAGGGATTTCAGACCCTTAAGATCAACGATGTACCCGTCACGGCGGGGCAGGTTTATAGCTTGCGAGCTACCCTAACTGTGGCCCAGGTCTCAAGCGTGGTAGAAGTTTCGGCCGCGTCGCTAGCAGTGGAAACCTCAAGTACTGACCTGACGAATGTTCTATCCGAGAAATCAGTGCAGGACCTGCCCATGAACGGACGGGATTTTACACAGTTTCTGGCAATGTCGCCGGGGTTTACGGGATACCCGGCCCAGGCGGCTGGAGCGCTGAATGGATCGCGCGAAAATCAATTTAACTGGGAAATCGACGGATCTGACGATAACGACGCCTTTATTAACGCGGCTGCGGTTAATCAGGCTGGTATCAACCTGATTGCGGGTGTCGTACTACCAGTCGATGCTATTGCAGAGATCTCGACTGTGACCCAGGGTAAAGCTGACCAGGGACAGAACAACGGAGCAACTACCAATGTGGTGCTCAAGTCGGGTACCAACCAACTCCATGGAAGTGCCTATTATTATAACCGCAACGAATTCTTTGCTGCACAGTCACCTTTTGCGCCGCCGGGAACGCCCAAGAACGAGATGCGCAATCAGCACTATGGTTTCTCCCTCGGTGGCCCTATCACAAGAAACAAGCTATTTTATTTCCTGAGTTTCGAGGAGCAGAAATTCATAATTGGCAATCCAGGCCTCTCCACCGAGCCGTCTGTAGCCTACCAAGCCGCCGCGCTCAAATTGCTCCAACAGTATAAGGTTCCGGAGCTAGCTTTAGCCCAAACTTTATTGAACACCCTCTGGCCAGCTAGTTCCTTGACCGGTCCGGCTTCCGCAAACAACTATTTCAGCCCTGGCAAGGCCACTGGTTACAGTCACAATGGACTGGCCAAGGTGGATTACAGCATTGACCAAAACAACAAGCTTTCCGCCCGGTGGTTTGTGGGCCAAGGCGTTCAGACCGCACCGATTTACAATCCTACTACCGGGTCATTGGATAAGATTCCCTACTACTATCAGGTAGGCCCAATGCACGTCCAAAACTATGACATCGTCTACGATCGGATCTTTTCGTCGCACTTAACCAACCAAGTCCTTTTCGGGGTGAACTACTTCAACCAGGTATTTAGTGATGCTAACCATAGCTTCAACCCACCTGCTCTCGGATTCAATACCGGAGTAACATCACCTGAGCTGAGTGGTGCGCCTCAAATCTGCATCGGTAGCTTTGATTGCACCGGCCTTACGCCGGCCTCGGGTCGCAACGATATCACAGGAAACTTGAAGGATTCCCTGCAATACATTACGGGACCCCACCGACTTACGATAGGGGGCGAATTCCGGCAGACACGCTTCGATGCTTTTAATCGACCAAACGCGCGCGGCTCATTCATCTTCGACGGCAGTCAAGGACCTTGGAACGGTTTGCTTAACGATCCCAATTTCGACTCGAACATTGTCGCCCTAGCTGACTTCCTGGCCGGCTATATTGCCCCGGGTGCGGCCACGATTACAGCTGGGAACCAGGAACGATTCCTACGCGTGAACCAGTTCAATCTTTATGGGCATGATACATGGCAGGTTACGCGCAACCTGAGTCTGAATTACGGGTTGCGCTGGGATTATGAGGGGCCTCCTCATACTGGAGAGCCTAACCTCTCAGTCTTCGATCCCAATGCGCCCGGAGGTCTGGCTGTTGTAGGGCAACAGGTTGGCAACATATTTCAAAGGTATTGGAAAGCATTCAGTCCTAGGCTTGGATTCGCTTATCAGCCGCAAAGCTTAGGCGGTTTGGTTTTTCGCGGAGGCTTTGGCCTGTACTATGATACGGCTGCGGTCGCAGACTTCTTCTTTAATCCTCTGGCCAACGGGGGAGGGGCGGGTGTGCAGACCAATCCGGCTGGCTCGGAACCAGTATACAACTTGACTGGGGCGACTGCACGCATCGTACAAAACCAGCCGATTTTCCCACCGGCCAGTCTGGCTTCAATTATCGCCGCGGGCAATGTTGTCGACTTTTATACAGTCAACCCGCACTTCCGTCCTGCTACGTACATGAACTACAACTTGAATGTTCAGAGAGCAGTGGGCAAGAACGCGATCTTGCAAGTCGGTTATGTCGGAAGTCAGGGAAGACGTTTACCTATATCAGTGGACCTCAATCAGCCACCCCCGAACCCGAACGGCTTAACCCAATCGACCCGACCCTATTATTCGCGATTTCCGTATGTGGGTGTCATCAATGAAATGACCTCCACTTCAGAGTCCAATTACAACGCACTTCAAGTTGTATTCAGAACCCAAAACTGGCATCGGCTAACTTCTCAGTTCTCCTATGCGTGGTCTCATAACCTTGATAACGCTTCTTACCCAGGTCACTTTCCGCAAGATAGTTTCAACCTTGCGGGTGATTATGGCAGCGCAGACAATGATGTTCGTCACAATTTCAAAGCACAGCTGACCTATCAAGTTCCTGAATCCCCACGTGGCCCTAAGTGGCTCCTGCATGGTTGGGAACTGAACAGCAACATGTTATTCGAAACCGGTGAGCCATTCAGCGTCTTCGCCTCCGGAGACATCTCAGGGACAGGAGAGTACGCTGATCGCGCGGACCAAGTGGGCAATCCATTTCAGGGCGTTTCTCATCAATTTAATCCAGCTGGCGTTCAATGGTTTAATCCCA
>JASHSL010000065.1 GCA_030040855.1 Terriglobales bacterium | reverse complement strand
GTTCGCCAGGACGCCGGCAGAGTGCTCGAACGAGAGCTTCGCAACCGGGTGCCGGATGCGAACATCCTCTACGTGGACTCGCGGATAGCAGGCGTAATGGCAGACGAGGTTCTCCCCGCAGTCGATCAGGCACGGGCTGTGATCGCTGCCGTTTATGCCGTGCCTAGCGCCGGGAGGCTGGTCGGAGGACTGAATGGTCTCACGACCTCGGTTGGCGTCAACGACAGCAGTCGCGCCCTGCTCGAAAAGATCTTGGACCATGCGGCGGGAAAGACGGTGATTGTGGCCATGGGAAACCCGTATGTGGCCGAGGATTTCCCCTCGGTCGAGACTTATTTGTGCACCTTTTCGAACGCCGCGGTTTCCGAGGTCAGCGCGGTCGAAGCGCTGTTTGGGGAAATTCGAATTCATGGGCACCTGCCCGTGAGTATTCCCAACATTGCCGCGCGCGGCGCGGGCATCGAGCGACCTAGACAAGTGGCGGAAGGAGGTGCCCATGTTTCTCCCTAAGCGGTGCGAACAGAGAACCAAGTGGATGCTCGCGGTGGCCTTGATGGGCTGGCTCGCTCTGGTCGGCTGCAGCGTCAGCGTGGACGATCACAACAAGGACGGCAACAGCAAAGTGGATATTGAAACGCCATTTGGCGGAATCCATGTCAACGAACAGGCGGACGCCAGGGACACGGGGCTGGTTGTGTATCCTGGGGCGCGTGTGAAGCAAAAAACTGGGGAAGGAGACAGCAAGAGCGCCAACGTGAATATCTCCAGTGGATTGTTCGGCCTCAAGGTGGTGGCGGTTGAGTACGAATCCGATGACGCTCCGCAAAAGATTCTGGCTTTCTATCGCGACCAACTGAAAAAGTATGGTGCAGTCATCGAATGTCACACCAGCCAGCAGGCCGGCGACTTGACGGTCAAGGCTGATGAGCAGAAAAGCGGTGCCCGGCCGGTGAGCTGTCATGGCGACACTAGCGGCAGCGTAGTCGAATTGAAAACGGGAAGCGAAGATAATCAGCATCTGGTGTCGGTCGAGCCGCGGGGCAAGGGCTCCGATTTTGCCCTGGTTTATGTGCGCACGCGGGGCAAAAGCGAAGGATCAATCTGACGCCTGGCGAGGAGCGGCTCCCGACCAGCGGCGCAGAGAATCGAAAACGAACCCAATCATGGTTCGCCTCGACCCTTGCCTCACCCGGGGTTCCTTGCATGGCGATTTTCAGTGCTGTACCTTGAGAATGCGTGGAACATCCCTGCGATCAATGCAGCTCTCCGGTCGAGGACGGGACGGCGTTCTGTCCCCACTGCGGCGCAGCCCAAATCCGAGTCGCTAGCGACGAGGCGGGACGAACTGGCGGACCGACGGAACTCCTCACTGCGTCTGGCGCGGCTGCCAGCACGCTGATCCAATGGTCGCAAGCGCTGCCGGCAGCGGCGCTGGCGGGTCTGGTCGCCGCCGGGCTGATGCTCATCCCCTCAGAAGCATTTGGCTTAAGCTTATGCATGATCTCTGCCGGATTTTTGGCGGTCCTGTTTTATCGCCGCCGCAGTCCGGGCGCTGCCCTCAGCCCGGGAATGGGTGCGCGTCTGGGGATGGTCGGCGGCGTCCTGGGATTTGCAATGTCCGCCGTGTTCACGGCAGTGGAGATACTGGTTTTCCATAGCGGGAGTCAACTGCGAACGGCGCTCCTTGAACGTATCGAGCAGTCCGCCTTGCGCACCCCCGATCCGCAAGCCCAACAGTTCGTGACCTACCTTAAGAGCCCGCCGGGGCTGGCCTTGGTCCTGGCACTGGGGTTAGTTGGGATGTTTCTGGTCTTCCTGATTTTCTCCGCTCTCGGCGGCGCCTTGGCGGCGGCCCTGCAACCGCGGAAGGGGAGAGTGTAGATCCCAATATTCTGAGCTCGGCTTGCTCCCCGATGCTTCTCCCGCGTATGATGCAGCGTTCATGACTCCACGATCCTCTCCCCGTCCTGGCAACCTGAAAGAGAAGGCCCAGCTGATGTCCGCCTCCGAGATTGAGCGCACCCTGGTCCGGCTGGTGCATGAGATCATCGAGAAGAATGACGGGGCAGCAGAGTTGGGGATTGTAGGCATCCGCCGTCGCGGGGTCCCTCTGGGCCGCCGCCTGGGGGAAATGATTGAGCGCATCGAAAAAATTCAGGTTCCCGTGGGCACTCTGGATATTACCCTGTATCGCGACGACCTCTCGACCGTCGGCCCCAAACCTGTGGTGCAGCCGAACGAGATCGAATTCCCGATCACCGGGAAAAAGATCGTGCTCGTCGATGACGTGCTTTATACCGGACGAACCTGTCGCGCCGCTCTCGATGCCCTCTTTAGCCAGGGGCGGCCGAAGCTCGTGCAGTTATGCGTGCTGATCGACCGCGGGCATCGCGAATTGCCGATCGAAGCCACTTTTATCGGCCGTAAGGTACAGACAACCGAGCGGGAAATTATCGAAGTCAAGTTGCGCGAACTGGACAATACGGAAAAAGTATTGCTGGTCGAACGACTCGGATAAGCCGCCGCCGAACGACGGGCACAGTCCCTCTGCCCTGAACCAGACAAGTGATGACCAAAGTCGCACCCGGCTCCCTGCTTGATATCGAACACCTGGAGGCCACCGAGATAGCGGCACTGCTCAAGCTCGCCCGCCGCATGAATCCGCTTCAACCCAAGCTTCGGCTGCGCGGGAAACGCGTGCTTCTCCTCTTTTACGAAGCTTCCACCCGCACCCGCAGTTCCTTTGAGATCGCAGCGCAATCGATGGGCGCGATGACGACGCTCGTGCTCTCGAGCGGTTCGAGCGTTGAGAAAGGCGAGTCCCTGCTCGATACCGGCTATACCCTCGAAGCGGTGGGAGCCGACGCCTTGGTGGTGCGCCATCCCGCTGCCGGCGCCCCCCTGCTGCTCGCCCGTCACTTGAAGATTCCGGTCATCAATGCCGGGGATGGCATGCACGAGCATCCTTCCCAGGCTCTGCTGGACGCTTACACTATCCTGGGCCACAAAAAGACGCTAAGCGGCCGCAAGGTCGTGATCCTCGGAGACATCTATCACAGCCGGGTCGCCCGCTCCGCCATCCACCTGTTGAGCAAGTTCGCCTGCCGTGTGACCCTCTGTGGCCCGCCGGAGCTCTTGCCCGAGTCGGCCGCCGGTCTGGCGCCGGGACTCGAGATCGTGCGCAGCGCCGAAGACGCGATGCGCGGCGCCGATGTGATCCTGGTTTTGCGGCTGCAAAAAGAACGCCTGCTCGGAATGAAGATTGGGCTCGAAGACTACACGGCCCGCTATCAGATGACGATGCCGCGGCTAAGACTGGCCAAGCGGGATGCTTTGTTGCTGCATCCCGGACCGATCAACCGCGGGCTCGAGATCACCGCGGAGGTGGCAGATTGTCCGCAGTCGGCCATTGTCGAGGAAGTGCGCAACGGCGTACGGGTGCGCATGGCCATCCTGGCAAGAGCTTTGAGGACGGCGTAAGGAAAGCCAGGCGGCACGCCGAGCCTGGGGAAAGAGGAAGACGGACTGAATGGCCAAGGATGCGTCCGCAGCGCGGTCGCTGCTGATTAAGGGCGGTCATCTGCTTGATCCTGCGGCAGGCGTGAACGCGCCCATGGAAGTGCTGCTGCGCGACGGCCGGGTGGCGGAAATTGCGCCGCCCAACCGAATTCGCTCGGCCGCGGAAGAGGTGTTCGAGGCGCGTGGGCTCATGGTGGCTCCCGGGTTCATCGACCTGCATGTGCACCTGCGGGAACCCGGACAAAGCTATAAGGAAACCATTGCCAGCGGAACGGCTGCGGCGGCGGCCGGGGGCTTTACCTCGGTTTGCTCGATGCCCAACACCGCACCCGTAGTCGACTCGGCGGAATGGGTTCTTTGGATGCAGCAGCCGCAAAGGGGAGCCGTGGTCAACGTCTTCCCCGTCGCTGCCGCCACCCAGCAAAGCCAGGGCGTGGCGCTGACAGATTTTCGCGCTCTGCAGCAGGCCGGCGCCGTGGGGGTCACGGACGACGGCAGGCCGATCTTGGAGGAAGCCATCATGCGAGACGCCTTGCGCCTGGCCGCTGGGATCAACCTGCCCGTCATTCAGCACGCCGAGGATACGCGGATGACCGAAAACGGGTCGATGCACGAGGGGCTAACGTCGTTTCGGCTCGGATTGCGTGGCATGAAGGCGGAAGCGGAAGCCAGGGTTGTCGATCGCGATGTGCATCTTGCCCAACTATGCGCCGGCGCCCGCCTGCATATCGCCCATCTGTCGACGGCGGAGGCCTTGAAGGCGGTGCGGCGAGCCAAAAGGAGCCAGGCGCAAATCAGCTGTGAAGTCACACCCCATCATTTTACGCTGACCGATGCCGATGTCGGCGAGTACAACACCAATTGCAAGATGAATCCGCCTCTGCGCTCGGCCGCGGATCGGGAGGCGCTGCTGGTCGCGCTCGCCGACGGCACCGTGGATGCTATCGCCACCGATCATGCCCCCCACGCGGGGCACGAGAAAATGGTGGAATTCGAGCGAGCCGCGTTCGGTATCACCGGACTGGAGACGGCTCTGGGTTTGGCCATCACCCGCCTGCATGGGGAACAGAGGATCTCGTTGCTGAGAATTGTGGAGCTGTTGACCGCGGGTCCGGC
>JASHSL010000064.1 GCA_030040855.1 Terriglobales bacterium | reverse complement strand
GCCATCGACGCGGAGGTATTGCCCGTGGAGGCGCATGCGACCCACTTGAACCCACGCTCGCGCGCGACGCTCAATGCCGCGGTCATGCCGGTATCCTTGAACGAGCCGGTGGGATTCATGCCTTGATGCTTGGCGACAAGGTATTCCATTCCGGCCGCGCGAGCGCACGAGGGTAGCGCGTAGAGCGGAGTGTTGCCTTCGCGCAGGGAAATGATCTTGTCCTCGTCGGGGAAAGCCGGCAACAGTTCTCGGAATCGCCAAACTCCGCTTTGGTCGATCGGCGCCAGGGATTTTCGGCGGGTTCGCCACAGTGCCTTGAGGGCGGGCGCCGTGAGTGGGGTAGCGCCGATTCCCTCGCTCGTTTTCCAGCCGGGATAGACGATCTCGAGCAGGTCGGCACAGGCGGAGCAGCGAAACCGGTGGCCGGGGTTCGTGTTGCGCAGGCCACAGCCAATGCAACGCAGTTCCGATATCTCCACCGGCTCGGAGGCAGTCAAGTTCATCATTCCTCTTCGGCGATTGGGCGTTCTTTCCGATTTGCTCTTGGTTCCTCGAGGCAGTCCCGCTGCGGCTAAGACTTGCCTCCCCGCAAATATTGATCGGTCTTGTTGATCCAATCCTCGCGAGGCGGGTGGAACACGTCAAGGTCCACCGTGTCCACCAGGGCCTCGGCTTTGTGCGGCATATGGGGAGGGATAATCAGCACCTCCCCGGCGTTGACAACGATCTGCTTGCCATCGATCCAAAATTTCAGAGCACCTTCGAGAATATAGGTCACTTGTTCGTTTCGATGGCTGTGCTCGGGAACGATGCAACCTTTCTTGAGCAACACCCGGGCCAGCATGATGTCCTGCCCAACGACAAAGTGCCGCTGCAACAGCGGGTTGAGATCTTCGATCGGTACAGCACGCCAGGCAATGTGGCGGGGAGCGGCCGCCTTGGGCACCGGTTCGAGGATCGGGCTCTTCGACTTTCCTTTCGGCATCCGGCTCACGCGTGAGGTAGCCATCTTAATGCACCTTTCCTTGGTAGATTCCTACGGCATTGTCGTGCAGATATCCGTGGGCGATTGGGAGCGCCTGAGCCTCCGTGATCTCGTGTTCGGAGATCATCTCGGCCAAGGCTGCGGCTAAGGCCGTGCGGCTGGATTCGACTCCCAGCCAGTAGCTCTCCTCGGCCCCCAGTGCCTCGTTGTAGGGGAAGCAGTCGGTCCCGAAGGTAACCTTTTCGGGAAATGTTTCCAGCCACTGCTTCAGCACTTTTTTAAATTCCGCGGGATAGAGCAGGATCTCCGTTTCCGAAGTATCCAGGTATACATTCTTGGCGGCCGCCAGCCAGATGGCCTGGCGATCATAGGGGTAGCCGCCGTGAATCATCACGAACGTCGTGCTCTGATAGCGGGGATCGCGAAGAACGCTTTCCAGGTTCAAAATGTTGCTCTCCGACAAATTGAAGTAGTCCCCAATGCCGACCGCCGAATGAATGTGCACGGGCAGATGCAGTCGGCCGCCTTCCCGCACCAGATATCGGAATATGTAATCCTGAAAGGTGCGGTATTCCCGTTCGCTCGGTATCCCACCTGCCACAAACCGCTGGTAAATGTCTTCGGCTGGTTCCCGCGCAGGATCGGAGAAGGTGGTCGGGCGGAAATAGGCGACCTCAAATTTCTCGGCGATGGCGCCCTTTTTCTGGTTGTCTTCGAGCGTATGGCTTACAAACGCCAGATAGTCGCTGAAGTTCGGCGGCAGCTTCCTAAGGCCTTCTTGCGCCATCCAGCGATCGAGCATTTTCTCCTGCAAAGGAATGTACACCTGCTGATCGGCATTCCGGACCCGCTCGCGCGCATTGTCGAACGGCCACAGAAAGGAATCGGCGAAGAAAACCCACACCAACCGCTCAGGGTCGAGATAGTCCGCCATCATGGCACGGTTGGCGACCCCTTGCTCGATATTGAGTTTGTCGAGAATGTCGGAGAAGTATTGATTTCCGCGCAGCTTCCTAACCTCGGCTTTTTTTTCGACCAGCCACCGCGTGTGCTCCTGCGATAAGTCGTTGTATGGATATCCCCAGAGTGCCTTGGCAGCCGCCACCAGCTCAGGATTCGTGTCCCGCTCCCTGAAGGCGGCGCTGCCCGGTGCCGCCGCCATGGCATCTACGTCCGCATCCTCGGCAAACCCTGGGTGGGCGTGGTGATCGAACATGGGGATCTTTTCAATCTGCGGAAGCAGGCGACGATAGATTTGGTCAACGTCAGGACCAGGGAAAGGAAGGGCTTGGGCGTCGGCCAGGGCGGTCGAAGCCGCGGCGAAGAGGGTCATCATCATCATGCAAACCGCAGTCATGATCGAGGTTAGAACCATTCCATTCTTAACGTCCGCACGGGCCATTCCGAGCTGCGCCTGCCTCCGACGGGCGACCGCCCGCACGCTGCCAAGCTGGTGGGCCGGACACCGCCTCTACCTACTTTCGCATCCTGCTGACATCTTAAAGCCCCTTGTACGCTCCACCATCCACCAGAATCGTTTGCCCAGTGATATAGGAGGCGCGTTCGGAGGCCAGCCAGACGACGGTATCGGCCACCTCCCGCGGTTCAGCGATGCGCTGGAGTGCGGTTGCCTCCGCCCAGGCCGCAACCACTTGCTTCTCGGATTGGCCGAACGCCTGAGCCCGGCGCTTGGCCAGCTCTCTTAATCGCTGGGTCGCGGTGAAACCGGGACCGACGTTGTTTACCAGTATGCCAGCTTTCCCGAATTCGTTCGCCAGGCTCCTGACCAGGCCGACGACGGCGGCGCGAACTGCGTTCGAAAGCACGAGGTCGGGAACGGGCTGCTTGGTGGTGATGGAGGTAATGGTAATGATCCTTCCCCAGCGCTTGGACTGCATGTGGGGAATCACTTCCCGCGCGAAATAGACGGTGCTGAGGAAATTGGCGTCGACGGCGCTGCGCCAATCTTCGAGGCTGGTGGCAAGAAACCCCTTGGCCGGCGGCCCGCCGGCATTGGTGACGCAGACGTCGACCCCACCGAATTGGCTTACGGTTTGCTCGACGAATTCATGCACTGCCTGGGGATCGGTGACATCGACCGGCAGGGCGAACACCTTGGCGCGGTGGTGTTTTGCGATTTGCTCCGCGGCATGCTGCAAAGCTTGCGCCTGGCGGGCGCACATCGCGATGCAGCACCCCTCCGCAGCCAAGGCTTCAGCGACGGCACGCCCGATACCCTGACTGGAAGCTGCCACGATCGCGACTCGGTTCTTCAATCCCGTATCCATAGGCGTGGAATTATAAACGCAAGACCTTGCGGAATTGCCCCGTCTCCCTTCCCCAGTGTTGAAGGTAGTTCTAGAATCTATATCGAAGAGCTGGTTGGCAGGAGACGCCATGAAACCCACACAGCACCGCGCAGAGACGAAAGCCGTTCGAGGAGGAGTCGACCTCCGTAAGAAAAATGGACCGCTCAGCACGCCGATCTATCAGACATCCACCTTTGAAGTTACCGACAATGAGCAGCAACTGCGAGCCACGCCCACCGATATGTTCTATACCCGCTATGGGAACCCCACACTCACGGTGGTCGAACGGTCGATCGCGGACCTGGAAGGATGCGATCGTGCGCTGCTATTTGCTTCCGGAATGACGGCCATCACCAGCTCCATTCTCGCCTTGTTCAAAAGCGGCGATCACATCGTGGCGCAGCGGGATATCTACGGTGGAACCGCAAAATTTCTAGCTCAATGGCTGCCCAAGTTCGGGATCGAAACCACCTTCGTGGATACTACAGATTACGAGCAACACGAGCATGCCATTCGCCCCGCCACCAAGCTTCTGTATGTCGAATCGCCGACCAATCCACTCTTGAGAGTGGTGGATTTGAGGCGAGTGGTCAGTATTGCAAAGAAACATAACTTACTCACGATGATCGACAGCACCTTTGCCACGCCGATCAATTCGAAGCCGGCGGAATTTGGCATCGATCTCGTCATGCACTCGGGGACAAAGTATCTCGCCGGGCACTCCGACGTGATTGCCGGAGTCGTGGCCGGCCCCTCCCAGCTGATGGAGCCAATTCATCAGACCCGAACCACCTTGGGTGGAACCATGGATCCGCATGCGGCGTGGTTGCTCCTGCGCGGGATCAAGACTCTCGCCGTCCGGGTCGAGCGGCAAAACCAGAACGCTTTGCGCATCGCCCAATTTCTTTCCCAGCATCCGCATGTCCGGCGAGTCCATTACCCGTTTGGGGAAGGCCATCCCCAGCGGTCGGTGGCCATCGAGCAGATGCGCGGAGGCGGAGGAATCGTCAGCTTCGAAGTCGAAGGAACGGGCGAGGATGCCCGCAAGTTGAGCGAGGCTCTGCACCTGTTCACCTTGGCACCAAGCCTCGGAGGAGTCGATTCGCTCGTCTCGATTCCGGTGCTGACCTCGCACGCCATGGTCTCCGCCGAACACCGGGCGAAGATGGGGGTAAGCGAGCAGCTGATTCGTCTGTCGGTAGGCATTGAACACGCCGAGGATTTGATCGCCGACTTGGAGCACGCACTTTCGCTCGTCGGCTCTTCGCGCCAGCCGGCGCAGGTAGGCTGATCCGGGCGACCAAATCAAGGAAAGGGCAACCCGGGCACCCGTCAGGCGGCCTCATCCCCTGTCGAAATTGCGTCCGGCGCCTAGAACAGGAACTTCAGCGCGAATTGCAGCACACGCGCCTCGTGCGCACCCCCAGTGTGCAGGAAACCGTTCTGGATCGGGCTATAGGTGTTGATGCCCGAGGACCATCCGTTGCTGGCGCCGCTGCCGGCATCGCCTGCGATCGGCAGCCACTCGGTGTGATTAAAGATGTTAAACGCCTCCGTACGGAACTCGAAAGCCGTACGCTCAGTCACCTTGATGCGTTTGAACAGCCCCATATTGAAGTTGATGCGGTCGGGGTTGGCCAGGCTGTTACGGCCGGAGTCTCCAAAGGTGAGTCCTTCTGGCGGCGCATAGGCCGCGATGTTGTAAAACTCCGGGCCGAAATCTTTAACAAACGTCGAGGCATTATTCACCACTCCGGCCTTGGGATTGCCCACGATATCCGCGTAGGAACTGGCGTCTGTGACTCCGTTGGCTACCCCGGCGTTATCGGCTGGATAAAACA
>JASHSL010000063.1 GCA_030040855.1 Terriglobales bacterium | reverse complement strand
CCGGACGGCCTCTATCTTTCCCTCGGCCGCCAGCGCTACGCTGCGGAGCTCGGCGATCCACGTTCGCTCGGAGGCCGCTGGCGAAAGCCCGGCGCGGAACCCGGGCTGAAAAAACTCCTTGCACCCATGCCGGGCAAAGTGGTGCGCGTGCTGCTCCGCGAGCATGCCGAGGTCGAGCTGGGACAAGGGGTTGTGGTGGTGGAGGCCATGAAAATGCAGAATGAGGTTCGCTCGCCGAAGAAGGGGATCGTGCAAAGGATTCTGGCGGATGTGGGCACGGCGGTGAATGCCGGAGATGTGCTGGCTATCGTCGAATAGTTAGACCTCGAGGTCTATTGCGCCATACCCGCCTGACTCAAGATCTGTTGCGCGTAGTTGTTTTCGACCTTGGCTTGGTCGCGCAGGACTTCGTAGTAAGCCGACTTGAGCAGATTCTCGCGGCTTTCACGCAGCTTTGAGCGAATCGCCTCCTGCACCCGGGGATCGGACAATTCCCGTTGTCCGGCCGGTTCTTTGGCAATCAGCTTGACAATGCGATATCCGGCCACTTGCTGGGTCATGGGATTGTTGACGCTGATGATCGGGCTGTACTGTCCGGGCTTGAGCTTCATCACCACATCCCGCGTGGCCGCATCGGTCTGCTTCAACGACGACTCGGGAACAAACCCCAAGTCGCCTCCGTTCCCCGAGGTCTCGGTGTCCTCAGAGAAGCTCATGGCCAAAGTGCCGAAATCCTCGCCGCTGTCCAGGCGATTCTCGAGCATCTGAACCTTCCTGCGCGCGTCGGGCTCGTTTTGGGCCTTGTCGTTTTTCAGGTTATGGACCTGCGGATTCGGGGTGGTGGTCACGAAAATGTGCGCCAAGTGATACTGCGGCTCCACCAGATTGAATTCCGCCTTGTGCGCCCGGTAATAGCCCGAGATGTCTTGATCGGAGATGGTGATCTTCGAAGTGATTTCTTTGTTCAGCACTTTCTCGACGGTTAAGGATTGGCGCAGATCATGGCGAAAGTCGTCCAAGGTGAGATTGCGCTCTTTCAGCCGGGCGTCAAACTCCTCCTTGGTAAACGGCGCTTTGATCTCGTTGAGCTTGCGATCGACTTCGTCGTTGGTGGCCAGCAGCCCCAGCTTCTCCGCCTGGCGCATGACCAGTTCGTTATCGATGAGGGTGCTCAGAATCCTCAGGCGCAGCTCGTTGGCTTGTTCTCCTACCAGCTTTTGCTCGGAGCCGGCGGCTTGGTTGTGATAATACTTATCGAGGTCGGCGTAATAGATCTTTCTCCCATCGACCTCGGCAGCTACCCCACTGCCTGGCTTGGTGCCGCAACTCAGGACCGCGAGCGATAGACTCATCGCCAGCGAAACATGCAATGACCGTTTCAAAGATTTCCTCCGATTTCCCCCGCGTCCAGCCTGGCGGGGCTTATTGGCGCGTCGACGGCGACGCGCTAGGAGCCGAAGACGTGGGATGGGCGGGCGGCGAGACCCCGGCTTGTTCTAAAGCCTGGTCGATGGCCGCGCGGACGTCGGCTACGGGCATCGCTCCGTCGAGTTCCCGCCCGTTGATGAACAGGGTGGGAGTTCCGCTCACCCCCAAGCTGTCGCCTTCCTTGAGCGAGGCTTGAATCGCATCTTCGTTTTGCGCCTTGATGCAAGCCTCGAGCTTAGCCTGGTCCAGGCTGCGTTTTTGCCCTTCCTCGGTGGTCAGACGATCGAGCACCGCAAACTGAGCCTCGCGCCCCTTCTCGCGGCTCACCTCCTGCTGGCTGCGGTGGATGTAGTCCGCGAACTCCCAGTAGGCATCGTTACTCTGCGCCGCCAGGCAATTGGCATCGACGGCGGCGTGGATCGCCCAAGGATGAGATTCTGTCAGGGGGAAGTCTTTGTAGATGAATTGTACGCGGTCGCCGTATTCGCTCAGCAGTCCGGGAAACAACGTCTGATGCATGCGGGAGCAAAACGGACACTCGAAATCATCAAAGCTGACGATCGTCACCTTCGCATCCCGGTTGCCGCGCACCGGGCGGCCGGCCAAGGTGATCTTCTTCATGATCTCGGCATAAGGATCCTTGGTCAGGTCGAGCTTGGTGAACCGCAGCAATGTCTTTCCATCGTTGGACAGCAGGAATTCATAATCCTGTTTTTTCGCCTTGCCATCCATGTGGATGGTCAGCGCCTGATAGCCGGGAAACTCACTTGGGCGCAAGGCGCCGACCGTGATCTTGACCGAGGGAGGGATGGAGTAGTAGACGCGTACCTCGCTCTCGATCCGCTGAACCTCCTCAGGAGGAACGGATTGGGCCGAGCAGCCCAGGCAGATGATGACAAGAACCAAGATCAAACGGCGCGACAAGGCACAACCCCTGTTTCTCTGGAGAATATGAAACGATTATCTCACACAGTAAGAAAAGGCCTAGCCACGCTCGCTCCGCCGGCGAAGCTGGGAAGAACAGGAAATGTGAGCTGAATCGATGCCGCCAGATGCCTAGGAAGGTGCTTCGAAACTATGCCGGACAGGAAGCTAGGTGTACAATGGCCCCGTTTTTGAGGGCAAAAAGGGGGGATTCCAGATGGAACAAGGCAATTTAGCCCATGCGGGGCGTGCTCTTGCATTTGCTTTGAGAGGGGGTTCTATGGGGTGGAAAACAAGTATTTTGGTTGGAATGATGGCCAGCGTATTGCTTTCTTTAAGCGCCCGAGCGCAGACACCGGTTCGGCGGCAGCTCCCGGGGGCTCAAAATGCTGGACATCCTAAGCAGGAACCTTGCTGGCAGGTTGCGGGCATTTCCAAGTCGGCGATCGAACAACGACATCAGATTACGCAGGAGGCGCGTCAACAAATTGAGGCGGTGTGCGCGAACTCCGCGCTCTCGCCCACGCAGAAGCGGGAGGAGATCCATCAGATCCGCGAACGGGAGCGCCAGCAATTGGAATCTCTGATCACACCAAGCCAGCAGCAAGCTCTGCGCGCTTGCCAGGAGGAACGCGGTCATGGCGCCGCTCCGCATCCCGGAGCGAAGCATGGTGAGGGGCCATGCGGCGAGCTCATGACGCCGCCTTCTCATCCGTCTGCTGAGGGTGAGGAGAACGGGAAGCCTCCGAGCGAGGAGAATCAGCCTCACTAAAAAGGCTAGGGCGAGGGGAGCCCGATCTAGGGCGCTGGCAACAAGAAGCGCAGTGCAAATACCTTTTCAGAACTGTGAGGAGCGCTGGTCGCTCGGGAGCAGAGCGTTCATCGAACCGGAGCGGAAGCCTTCGAGATCCAAGGTGACAAATTTGAATCCGAGCCCCTTGAAGAGGCGAGTCATGGCAGAGGCCATCTCCGGGCTGAGGGCGCGGGGCATTTCTTGGGGATCCACTTCGATGCGCACCATCTCTCCGTGATGGCGCACGCGGAATTGACGAAAGCCCAAGTTGCGCAGACCCTCCTCCCCCTGTTCCACCACGCCTAAGGTCTCGCGGGTGACGATCCGGCCATAGGCGATGCGGGAGGAAAGACAGGCCGAGGCCGGCTTATCCCAGACGCGCAGTCCGGCGTCCCGCGCCAGTTCTCGTACCTCTTGCTTGCCGAGACCGGCGGCTATGAGGGGGGCGGCGACCTTATGCTGCCGCGCGGCAAGCTGCCCGGGGCGGAAATCGCCTTGATCGTCGAGATTCGCGCCATAGGCAATGCTCTCGAACCCGTGGCTCTTGGCAAATCCTTCCATCACCGTGAACAGTTCGTGCTTGCAGAAATAGCAACGGAAGCCGTCGTTGCGGGCATATTCGGGGCGCTCTAACTCTTCCGTGCGGATGATCTCGAGGGGGATCGACTGTTCGCGAGCGAAGGCGACGGCATCGGCCAACTGGGTCCGGGCCAAACTGGGAGAATCGGCAAGCACGGCCAGCATACCGGAGCCCAGCACACCATGGGCAGCCCAGGCGAGAAACGCCGAGTCCACACCTCCGGAATAGGCGATCAGAGTGCGACCCAAGGTGCGAATATGCTCCTCGAGGGCGGCTCGCTTCAAACCCAGATTGCCGGAACAGGCCATACGCTATGTTAATACTTCGCCGGGCATTCTGAGCACAGTTCCCTCTCGAACGGGTGCACGAGGCAAAAGGGGAGGCCTGTCGAAACAGGCTAAAAGCTTCGAAAATTTGAGCGTACTTAATACTCCGGACGGGATCTGGCTTCCCCAGCGACTCTGCCGGACCTTCAACCGCGGTGAGCTGCGGGCTCTTGCTACTTGCGTCTTGGTTGGGTGCGCGCCCAAGAAATGAGCGGTTACATGT
>JASHSL010000062.1 GCA_030040855.1 Terriglobales bacterium | reverse complement strand
TTCTTACCTCGGAGATGATCGAAGCGAGTCACCATGGTGCGGAAGGGGGGACTTGAACCCCCATGCCTTGCGGCGCCACCCCCTCAAGATGGTGTGTCTGCCAATTCCACCACTTCCGCACTTCGTAACTTCCTTGCGACCCTAAGCTTAGCAACATTCGGCTTCGGATCGTACCTAACAATTTGCCCCGACTCGTTAGCGCGATCCACGAGCCGCAGCCGCTCGCCGAGCACACAGAGCCGGTGAACGCAACTGCCTCGTGTGCATCTAAAGCGAGTGTTCTTTAATGGTATCGTGTCCGGCAACATACCGCAACGGAGGGCAGTCGGTCAGTTTGCCCCGCTACCCAGCGGAGGAGACTTGGCCCCTTCCGAGCGTCGTGGGAAACGGTAGGATGGGCCGTGTCAGTCACGCATAGACCTCCGGTGCGGTTGTTTGCCCTGCTGCAAGCCGGAGTGTGTCGCAGACTCATGGGCGGCAAGCCCAATTGCTGCTAGGGTAGAGAGCGTATAAAGCGTCGTCGCGCTACGGCTGGAGGGGCTCGGTCGCCGTCTGGCCACAGCGAGCGCCTGGCGTGCGCATGCCAACCAAGGAGGTGTTTCCGTGCAATGCATAACGATCGCAACTTTCTTGCTCTTTGCCGCAGCGTCCTTGGCTCAGAATGTAATTCCTAGTGGCACCATCTTGCCGGTCAAGCTGAACACCTCCCTGAATTCCAAAAAGAGCAAGGCAGGACAAGAGATTCATGGCGGCCTTGCGCAGGATGTTCCCTTGCCGTCTGGTTTCAAGATCCGCGCCGGCGCGAAGTTAGGCGGGCACGTCATCGCCGTGACCAGGGCAAGCGGAGGTAAAGGTGCAAGACTCTGTTTTCAGTTCGAGACCCTGCGCATCGGCCGACGAACAGTGTCTCTCACTATGAGTCTTCGCGCCATCGCTTCGATGATGGAAGTTCACGAAGCCCAACTGCCTGCAACCGGGCCCGACCGTGGAACGCCGCAGACTGCCTGGGTCACACAGCAAATTGAAGACGAGGCCAACTACCATGGAGGTTGGCCCGTCACGAATGGTCCGGACATCGTCGGAAAGTCGTTGCTGTCGGGCGGCGTCTTGGTTCGGATCAGTTCCACGCCGTGGAGGCAGTGCGGCGACGACGTCGATCACCATGATCAGACGTGACGCAAGCTCTATGGGTGTTCGCGTCGAACGCATGCGGAAGCTACGGATTTGTAGATTTAACCATTGCTCATGTGGGGCGAACTGATCCGGTGGGGCAGATTGTGCTGGTTTCGCAGAGAAAAGATATCGATATTTGTGGGGGCAGTGGAATGCTACTGCGGGTCATCCGCAGCACACGCCAGCTGCCGAACACCCTGTAATTTCTTGCGGGTGCCAAGCAAACAACCGACGGCGTGCTCACCGTTGGGAAGTTTCGTGGGTTCGGCGCTCGGAAAACTGCCTTATCTTGAAACCACGTTGTCGTTGATGGCTATACCGCTGCAACGCATCTTCGATAACGGGGTAGGCCATCTTGGCCGGAGCAATGTCGTCCACTTCGACCGTTTTCCCTTCAAGTTGCTTGTAATCCTGAAAAAACCGACGGAGCACTAAGAGGCGATGCGGTGGAAGCTGACTCGACTCGTAATAGGCATTGAATTCGGGGTCGCCGGTCGCAATCGCGATGATCTTGTGGTCCTTCTTGCCCGAGTCAATCATAGTCATCAATCCTATGGCGCGGGCAGGCATGACCGTCAGAGGGACTACTGCCTCTTGCGACAGCACGAGGACGTCTAGCGGATCATCATCCTCGGCCAGTGTTTGCGGGATGAATCCATAATTTGCGGGGTAGTACACCGCCGAATAGAGGAGGCGGTCCACTTTGATCAGGCCACTTTCTTTGTCCAGTTCGTATTTCACGCTCGAACCTAATGGGATCTCGACAATTGTATAGAAC
This sequence comes from Terriglobales bacterium, assembly GCA_030040855.1. Taxonomy (GTDB): domain Bacteria; phylum Acidobacteriota; class Terriglobia; order Terriglobales; family Acidobacteriaceae; genus JAFAGX01. The sequence continues at coordinate 6,140 of JASHSL010000062.1, read as the reverse complement.
TCCTTGGGCAGGTGTTCCCCCGGCGTAAGGTCGTGCCACGGGTGGGGCATCGTTCACTCTCCCTGGACCCGGCAGTCCAGCCGTCAAACGTCGACGGCCGGCCCGAGCCATGTACGCTGTGCAGCCGGCATTGGTCCGCCTCTGAGGGGAATCAACAGCTCATGTCGCGGTATCCGAAGATAAGTGTACTGCTAGGCGTCGTTCTTCGGAACCTTGGCGCTCCTCTTGTTTGCCGCCGAGCCCTTTTGCGCATCTAATCCACCCCTAGGGTACGAGGCACTAGCGGTAGCATCGCAGTCAAACCAAGGGTGCCCCTCACTCAGCGTAAAATAGGTGAATCGAGATCCAATTCCCGAGGGTCACGTTGTCGAGACAGAGGTGCGGCTCTTCCGTTCTTCATGAGTTGCGAAGCACGCTGCAGGAAGATAAAACCAGGCTTGTGATCGGCGGAGGAGTCGAGGAATCTTCATCGCCAACGCGAATTCCGCGCTTTTTTCTCCTGTCGCCGGCAAGGATGGATGGAATCCGCGCCGGACTCCTCATGGGCGAAAAGGCCGATTCCGACCTGGCGCGCCGCTTGCGCCAAGACGGTGTACCCCTTGGGGAGCTGTTCAGCTGGATGAGTGGGCTGTACTTTCGTGGCAAATTAGCTTATGCCAAAGCATTTGCTGTAGCACCGCCCCACGTATCGGCGTCCTACGTCATCACTGCCTGCGGTGGCTTGGTGTCACCCGACACCCTCGTCACGCTTGAGCGCTTGCGGGAGATTGCCGCGATCGACATAGATCCCTCAGACGTTCGCTACCGAGCTCCTCTCGATTGCGACTGCCGAGTGTTATCCAACTTGGTGGGAAGGCATGGTGAGGTTGTTCTCTTGGGCAGCATCGCGACTCCGAAATACGTGGAGCCTTTGCTGGAAGTCTTCGGCAAGAGGCTGGTCGTTCCTGACGAGTTCATCGGAAGGGGAGACATGAGCCGGGGTGGACTCATGCTACGTTGTGTGCTCAGCGGTACGGAACTTACCTATGTGCCAGTTCGCGGAGCAATTCTCCGCGGCCGCAGGCCTCCTCGGCTAGCGCCATGCGATCGATCAGCCTGAACTTTCGACGACGAGCTGACCGATGCCGCGTTCGGCTGCACAAGCCTTCGCCTCCATCTGGGCAGTGGACGGACCCTCTGCATCGAGCACGGTGGCGGCCGGGTTGCTGCCAAGCCCGCTCCACCTATACGCCCGTGGTCACCTAGCGTCGCTTCATCGTATTCACCGACCTCCTTCCGCTCAGCTCCACGCCATAGGTCGAAATCGCTTAGCTGCGCCGCTGATCCCCACTCGCAAGAGCCCTTACCGGGCCCCTGGTACCGGCTCAATACTTGACGATGGCAGCGAAAGACTTGGGATCAAGACTGGCGCCGCCAACCAGAGCGCCGTCAAGTTCGTCCTCCGACATCAAAGCTTTGGCGTTCTCGGGTTTGACCGATCCTCCGTAGAGGATGCGGAGACGGTCGGCGAATTCCTGGCCGAAGGTCTTGGCGGCTTCCGAACGAATCAACCTGTGCGCTTCAGAGGCGATTTGCGGAGTCGCCGTCTTTCCCGTCCCGATGGCCCAGACAGGTTCATAAGCAATGACCAACTTAGTGGCTTTCTTGGCCGAAATCTTGTAGAAGGCGCGCGTGCACTGGCGGCGCAAAACATCCTCCGTCAACCCAGCCTCGCGTTCTTCGAGCACCTCACCCACGCAAACAATGGGCGTAAGACTGGTTTCAAGCACCGCTTTGAGCTTAAGGTTCACGGTATCATCGGTTTCTCCAAAATACTGGCGTCGTTCCGAGTGACCGATGATCACATGCGTGCAGCCCACGGCCAGTAACATGGTCGGGGAAATCTCCCCCGTGAATGCGCCTTCCTTCCCCCAGTGAACATTCTGGGCCCCAACGGCGATGTTCGATCCTCGGACCGATTCGAGGGCAGTTGCCAGATCCACGTACGGAGGGCAGACCACAATTTCGTCGCGATCGTGATCGCGGACGAGAGGCAGAAAAATAGTGAAAAAGCCGCGAGTTTCGTCTGGAGTTTTATACATTTTCCAGTTCGCGGCCATCAATTTCTTGCGCTGCATAAGGTCCTTTCGCGACCCACCTTGCACCACAGACCTTGCTAGGACACCACAAAACTAACGGGGAACGGGCTTCCAATCAGAGATTCAGGTTGTGGCCTCGCTCAACGTGATCTTCGTTCCGTGCGGTACGGCAACTCGCTGTCCGCATCCCGCAAGGATTCTGCCGCCCTTACGTAGGCTTTTAATGTGGAAAGATCAAAAAGGACAAATCGAACCAGGGTCACGTGTTTCGTCTTCAGCAGCGCTTCGGCTACGGTCGAGACAGCGACCCGGGCAGCATCGGCCACCGGATAGCCATAGGCACCGGTCGAGATGGCGGGGAAGGCCAGAGACTGCAGGGCATGCTCATCGGCCAGGAGGATGGAGGCGCGATGACAGCGAGCCAGAGTCTCGGCCTCGCCGCGCTGCCCTCCGGAATAGATCGGCCCCACGGTATGAATCACATGGCGTGCGGCGAGACGCCCTCCGGTGGTGATGACGGCATTTCCGGCAGCTAGTCGTCCGATCTCAGCAACGATGCGTTTGCACTCGGCCAGAATCGCAGGACCGCCGGCCCGGTGAATCGCTCCGTCCACCCCGCCTCCGCCCAGGAGCGAAGAGTTGGCCGCATTTACGATGCCGTCGACTGCCTCATTGGTGATGTCCGCCGGCCCATGGAATTCGATCGTCTTGCTGGGATCGAGGAAAAGCCGAAGAGCAAACTCACTCACCAAGGTACTCCTCCGAGATCACTTCTTGTCAGTCAGCGCTTCCACACCGGGAAGTTTCTTACCTTCGAGGAACTCGAGCGAGGCCCCTCCGCCCGTGGAAATGTGCGTTATTTTGTCGGCCACCCCGGCGGCGTGCACTGCCGCGACCGAATCTCCACCCCCCACAATCGAAATGGCGGCGGCGTTCTCAGCAACGGCCTGAGCAATCTTGAAGGTTCCTTTGGAGAAGGCCGATATCTCGAAGACCCCCATCGGTCCGTTCCAGACGATGGTGCGCGCGCGCACGATCTCCTCCGAGTACTCTTCGATGGTCTGCGGCCCGATGTCGAGGCCCATCATACCCGCCGGAATCGGCTGGCCGCGAGGGACGGCACGAATCGTAGCGTTGGCGCTGATGCCATCGGCGACCACATGATCGACTGGGAGTAGGAACTTCACCCCGCGCTGTTTGGCGTCATCGAGAATCTGGCGGGCAAGATGGAGTTTGTCATCCTCGACCCTTGATTTTCCGACCGCTACGCCTTGCGCTTTCAAAAAGGTGTATGCCATGGCCCCGCCGATCATGAAACTATGGACTTTGGGCAGCAGGTTCTGGATCACATCGATCTTGTCGCTCGCCTTGGCGCCTCCCAAGATAGCGATAAAAGGTTCTTCGGGGTGTTGCATGGCCTGGCCCAGGTACTGCAGTTCTTTCTCCATAAGCAAGCCGGCCGCGGACTTCTGCACGAACTTCGTGATGCCGACGGTCGAGGCATGGGCGCGGTGTGCGGTGCCAAAGGCGTCGTTCACGTAGTAATCGGCGAGGCTGGCAAGCTGTTGGGAAAACTTTTCGTCGTTGGCTTCCTCCTCGGGATGAAAGCGCAGATTCTCGAGTAATAGGGCCTGGCCTTTCTCTAGCTTGCCCGCCATCTCTTCGGCTTCGATACCGACGCAATCCGGACAGAAGCCGACGTTTTCGCCGCGCGCCAGTTCCTTGTCGAGTAGCATGCGCAGGCGCTCGGCGACCGTCTTGAGGCTCATCTTGGGGTTCGGTTTGCCCTTGGGACGGCCGAGATGCGAGGCGAGAATGAGGCGGGCGCCGTGGCGCAGGGCGTATTCGATCGTAGGCAGGGTCTCGCGAATGCGAGTGTCATCCATGACCCGGCCGTCCTCGAGTGGCACATTGAAGTCCACGCGCATGAAGATACGGTTGCTGTTGAGGGGAAGGTCGCGAATGGACAATTTGGACATGGTAACCGTCCTGGCAAAACTCCGCGTCGTCGCCCAGGCCCTATCCTCGCCCCGCGAAGGGCAGAGACGGGTCGAGGATGGCAGGCTCCTGCCCTCCCGCCGAGCGGCCCTTGCTTGCAGGGAGAAACCTCGCAACCGCGCAAGCATAGGACATCTGCTTCCGGAAACACGAAAGGTCTTCGCGACAGCCGGAAGGATGCTGCCGATTACAGGCCCTTCTTGCCGATGAAGTCGATCAGGTCACGAACTCGGCAGGAATACCCCCACTCATTGTCGTACCAGGAAACCACTTTTACCAGGTTGCCGCCAACCACCATGGTACAGGGCGAATCCACGATCGAAGAGCGCGAGTCTCCTCGGAAATCTGCCGAGACCAGCTCATGCTCTTCATATCCAAGGTACCCCTTCAGAGGGCCGTCCTCGGAAGCCTTCTTCAGCGCTGCATTGACCTCCTCCTTTGACGTCTTCTTCTCCACCGTCGCCACCAGATCAACGACCGAAACATTGGGCGTAGGCACACGGATGGCAAAGCCATCTAACCTCCCCGCCAAGTCCGGGATGACCAGCTTCAACGCTTTAGCGGCTCCGGTGGAGGTGGGAATCATCGAGAGCGCTGCCGCTCGAGCGCGACGCAAATCCTTGTGCGGGAAATCGAGAATCACCTGGTCATTGGTATAAGAATGGATGGTGGTCATGGTTCCGCTGACGATTTTGAAATTGTCGTGAATGACCTTGGCGATCGGTGCCAGACAATTCGTGGTGCAGGACGCGTTGGAAATGACATGGTGTTTGGCGGGATCGTACACCGAATGATTCACCCCGAGCACCAGGGTTACGTCTTCCTTGGTAGCGGGTGCGGAAATAATGACCTTCTTCACCGGACCACGCAGGTGCTTTTTAGCCTCCTCGGCGTTCGTGAACCGTCCCGTCGATTCCACGACCACCTGGGCTCCTACCGATTCCCAGGGGAGCTTGGCCGGGTCTTTTTCCGCGAAAACCTTGATGCTACGGCCGTCGACCTGAATGCAATCTGTCCCGGCAGTGATCTTCTGTGGCAGATTGCCGAGAATGGAATCATACTTGAGAAGATGAGCCAGGGTCTTTGGATCCGTAAGATCGTTGACCGCAACAAATTCCAGGTTGGGATCGTTCAGGGACGCGCGCAAGACGTTCCGGCCAATTCGTCCAAAACCGTTAATACCAACTTTAATAGCCATGTTGCCTCCCAAAGGCGGGGCGCAAAGGAGAATTGAAAGAATTAAATTGGAGCAGCGAAAAATGGTATCAGGGAATTGAGAGCGCAGCAAATGAGAACCGTGTCAGGTAGTGATGTCATAACGGTGTCTTCTTTCGAGACTGTGCGGGGATGTGGCCATGCTTGAAAGGGAAGGTACGCTACCTGGTACACAAGAATTGCTCGCGGGCCTCTGGGTGTGTTACAAGCCAGACATGCGCAAATGGATGCGCGAGCGCCTAAAGCGCCGCAAGAAGCAAGGAGAGCAGGCCACGGCGGAGGCACCGCCCCCCTTACAGCCAACATTCTACGACACGAATCCTGAGACCAAGCCTCCTGAAGTCAAAGAGCCGGAGCCTGAGCCAGTGCCCCCCCTCGAAGAAAGGTCAGTACTTGCGAAGCCTAAAGGAAGCGGAGATGGTCGCCGACGACGGCGTCGTCGCGGTGGTCGGGGCCGGGGTCGGGGTGGGAGCGGAGTTTCAGGCCAGCCGATAGCAACCAGCAGCATTGGACTCCCCGCCACCGGGACGGAAACGGCTGAAACCGGCGTCCCTTTGGAGGCTGGGCAGGCCGAGCCCGGTGAAGGGGTAGCCCTGGACGTGGTTGCACCGCAAGTCCAGACGCCGCCTGCATCGCGAGGAACCGTGGTGCTGGCAATTGGCCTGCCTGGATCAGGAAAGAGCGCGTGGTTCAAGCGCCACCGTATTAGTCCACTCTCCAGTGATCTGCTCCGCGTGCTTCTCTTTGATGATGCCGGTGAGCAACGTTTCCAAGACCTGATCTTTTCCAACCTCCGCTCCATGTTGAGAGCAAGACTGATCGCACGACGGCCGATGAATTATGTGGATG
>JASHSL010000061.1 GCA_030040855.1 Terriglobales bacterium | reverse complement strand
AATGGCGAACCCACCGAGAACCGCATGGGGGTGGCATCCAAAGGGGCCCTGCGCGTCGAAATCATCGCCCAGGGGAGGATGGCGCACTCCGCCTATCCCGAGCTGGGTGAGTCGGCCATCGACAAGCTGCTAGAGGCTCTCGAGCGTCTGCGGGCCATGAAACTCCCGGTCGAGGAGGGCATTGGTCCGACGACTTTGAACATCGGAGTGATCGAGGGCGGACGTGCTCCCAATGTGATTCCCGACTACGCCCGCGCGCAATTGTTGTATCGGTTGGTCGGTCCTTCTGAAGCTCTGCGCCAAGCGATTGCCCAAGCCATTGCCGGACTGGCAACGGCGGAGTTCCTCTTGGAGACTCCCTTTGTGCGTTTACGTACCCTCAATGGACTGCCCACGATGGTGGCCGCCTTTACCACCGACGTCCCGACGCTCGCCAACTGGGGCGAGCCCTTGCTGGTTGGGCCCGGATCCATTCATGTCGCCCATACCCAGGGGGAATACATCGAAAAGCAGCAGTTGACTGAGGCGGTCGATCTGTATTCCCGGATTGCCAGATACCTCGCGGGTCTCAGCACCCGGCCCTAAGGCACGCCCTGCTGAGGCTGAATCGGCCGGCCTGTTAGGGGGGCCGCAATTCGCCGCCAAACCGTTTAAACTTACCCAATGTCGACTCCGAATTCGCTCTCAAAGTCCTCCTCCGCATACTTGCGTTCGGCCATGCACCAGCCCATCCAATGGCAAGAGTGGGGAGAAGAGGCTTTCGAGCAAGCGCAACGGGAGAACAAACCCATCCTGCTCGATATCGGCGCGGTCTGGTGTCACTGGTGTCACGTGATGGACCGGGAATCCTATGACAACCCCGAAATTGCGCGCATCGTGAATGAACGGTTCATTCCTATCAAAGTGGATCGTGATGAGCGGCCTGAGATTGACAGTCGCTACCAGATCGCGGTGAGTGCGATGAGTGGGCAGGGTGGCTGGCCATTAACCGCGTTCCTGACCCCGGAGGGAAAACCTTTTTACGGAGGGACCTACTTTCCCCCCGAGGACCACTACGGGCGGCCTGGTTTCAAACGAATGCTGGTGGCGATGGCCGACGCCTATCGCGAAAAGCACGGCGACGTGGTCGAACAGGCAAGCCTCGTCGAAAGCGCAATCTCCCGAGCGGAATCCTTCGCCGGAGCGAAAGCCGGCTTCTCGCCGGCGACCGTTGACGCCATCCTGCAATCGACTTTGCAGATGTTCGATGCCGAGCACGGAGGCTTTGGCAGTGCGCCGAAATTTCCCCATCCCGCTGCGCTCGATCTGATTATCGACCAGTATGTCCGATCGGGGGATCGCAACCTGCGGCGGGTGTTTGTCACCACTCTCGAGAAAATGGCCCGCGGCGGAGTCTACGATCAGCTGGCAGGCGGATTTCACCGTTATTCGGTCGACCAGCGCTGGATTGTGCCGCATTTTGAGAAGATGTGCTACGACAACTCCGAGCTGCTCAAGAATTACCTGCACGCCTATCAGGCCACCGGGGTGGAGTTTTTTGCCGCCGTGGCTCGCGACATCATCCGCTGGATGGATGGGTGGCTTAGCGACCGGGAGCGGGCCGGCTTCTATGCTTCCCAGGACGCTGATTTTTCGATGAATGATGACGGCGACTACTTCACCTGGACGCTCGCGGAGGCGCAAGAAGTTTTGACGCCTGAAGAGGCGCAGGTCGCCTGCTTACACTACGACATCAACGAAATCGGGGAAATCGATCACCACCCGGCCAAGAACGTTCTCTTCGTGCGAGCTTCGATCGAGGAAATTGCGCACCGCCTCGAACGCACGCCCACCGAGGTCCAAACCCTGCTCGACTCCGCCAAAGAGAAGATGTATGCCGCCCGTTTAAAACGGCCCACCCCTTTCGTGGACAAAACCGTCTACACGGGTTGGAACGCCCTCGCGATCTCAGCTTATCTCGAAGCTGCCAAGGTGCTCGCGCTCGATGGGGCCCGGCGTTTCGCATTGCGCTCGCTCGATCGCATTCTGGGCGAGGGCCGGCAAAAGACGGGCGAACTCGCGCACGTGCTGGCCTATTCTGACCCCGATGCCTCGCCTCGCCAAATTCCGGGCGGCTTAGATGACTATGCCTTCACCGCGGCGGCCTGTCTCGATGCCTATGAAGCGAGCGCCGACCTAAGCTATTTTGAGTTCGCCCGGCGGATTGCAGATACCATGCTGGATCTTTTCTTCGACCCCGTCTCCGGAGGCTTCTTCGATACCGCCCGCACCGCCCCGGGCGAAAAGCCTCTGGGTGTTCTCGCCACCCGGCGCAAGCCCTTCCAGGATTCGCCTACTCCTGCCGGGAACGCCGTTGCCGCCATCGTGCTGCTTCGCCTGCACGCCTATACCAATGACCCAAGCTACCAACAAAAGGCGGAGCAGACGCTCCAGGTTCTAGCAGGAGCGGCTGGACAGTACGGTCGGTTCGCCGCCACCTACGCCATCGCCGGACTGCACTTCTCGCAGCCCCATACGCAAGTCGTTGTCCTTGGCAAGGGCGATATAAGCGAACGACTCTGCCAAGAGGCGGTAGGTCCGTTCTCGCTGACCAAAAGCGTGCTGAAACTGGATTTCAACGAGGCGGTTGCGCAGAATCTTCCTCCCCTTTTGTCAGAAACCATTCCTCAGTTGCCGGAGGTCCGAGAACGGAGAACGGCGGCAATCCTCTGTTCCGGTTTTCGATGCCAGCCCCCGGTTTCTGAACCGGAGAAGCTCGGGCGCCTCCTCAGAGAAGCTATGCTGACCAACCGCGTGGCCTAAAAACGAAAACGGCTAGCAACGCTTCCTACGGTTGCTAGCCAGCAAATCTACGCGCCACACAGAGGCGCAAACGTTGTTGGTTGTAACTTATTTCGGTGGGGCCAGCGGAATCGGAGACTGATCCGCCACCGCGATGGTTGGAGTTATCAACGCAGCACAAACGCAAAAAAATCCTACCACGAGGACTAGCGTCCTCAACGCACGTCTCATAGGCTTGTTCTCCTTGTGCGGATTCCCTGGGAGCGGAAACCCTTACGGGCAGGAATTATAAAGCGCCTGTCAAGCAGCACGATCGTGGGGGGTCGGAATCCGGCCGGCGGTTTGACCGCGAGCAGTTAAGGTATCTTATGCTTGTGATTGGAGTTATACCGGGATTGGATTGGCACGCTCCGAGGGGCCGCAAAGGGACTGCCCGCGCTTCTTCTCAGTGTGAGACGATGCGGGCGACATCCGGTCGCAACGATGGAGACATCGAGATTGAGGGCGGCAGTTCTGGAATAGGTCGAGTGTCGAGAGCACAGTATTCAAGGTGGTCAGGCTCCTTAGTGCTGCGCGAAAGAGCGCGGTCGACCATGCGTTCGAACATCGGAATAAGAGAACCGGCAGGAGCAGGGTGCTGCAAATCGGTCAGACTCCGTTCCCACCTTTGCGATACTAGTGCCGTGGTCAGGTCCACGGGGGCGGCCGCCTTCACAGCCGCGTATCCTAGCCACACCAAAAGTGTACAGCAGTACAAGGCCGTATTGGCTAGCACGAAGCTAGAGCCGCTGATCTTCAGCCCGCTATAGAGTGCGTTCCCAGCTAGCTGCGTGCTGGCAAGCACCCCCATTCCCAAGGCAATGCCGAAGCTATGCTGCTTCCAGGAGACGGCCAAGTAGTTGGAGAAAATCATTAGAAACAGGACCAGTCCGCACTGAATAACACGCACACATCGTTGCATGGTCAAAACCGCGACCACGATGGGAGACTGCTCGGCCGGGCTTGAAACGGCGACCACTAAAGCCACAATCATCATCACCAAGGCGGCCCATTTAAACAGTATGGTTCCCAGATCTCGCAGTGTGTGATAGGCGCGAAATACGTCGAGAAAGATCTCATGGATGACCAGGAAGCCGAAGGTTAAATCGATGGTCGAGGCGACCCAATAGCTATAGAAATAAAGGTTATAGCTGGCGTATTGATGAATGGGAAACATGACGGCGAAGTGCAGCAACTGAAAGATAACAAAGTAGAAAAATACCGGGAATTTGCGGTACAACCGACGCCAAATCAACGCTGCGGCCAGAAGCAGCTCTAGGACCGGGTGAGAAATCCAGAGCACGAACTGGATCTTGGCATTCACAGGGTTTAGGGTTCTCACTTACGGTCAAGGGCGAAAACAATAATCCCATGACCCTCTCGTAACCTTAGCATCTCTGCGCCAGTGGTCAACGAACCAAAGTAACCTTACGCGAAGGTTACCAAGGGCAATCGGGATGGGCGTTAACCCATAGATTTTTCTGCGCCGCCACCCAGGATAAGGTAGGAACACCGGGGCCTACATCTGGGGGGAAGCCTGGATATAGGCGCGCATCATCGCCACCTCGTGATCCTTTTCGGTCAAATCGTGCAACAAGACATCGCGCAGCGAAACCACCGCCAGGAGTCGTTTGCCCTCGCAGATCGGCAGATGGCGAAA
>JASHSL010000060.1 GCA_030040855.1 Terriglobales bacterium | reverse complement strand
CTGGAGATTCGTAAGGGGGAATACGTGTCCATTGCCGGGCCGTCAGGTTCCGGCAAGTCGACCCTGCTAGCCCTGATTGGATTGCTCGACTCTCCGACGGATGGCTCCTACGTCTTAAATGGCCACCCGGTCGCGAATCTCAAAATCAACGAACGCTCCCGCATTCGGAATCGTGAAATCGGCTTCATCTTCCAGAGCTTCAACCTGATCGGCGATCTCAATGTCTACGAAAACGTGGAGTTGCCGCTGACCTATCGCGGTATGCCTTCCTCCGAGCGCAAGCAGCGGGTGCAGACCGCACTCGAACGGGTCGGCATGAGCCACCGCACGAAGCACTACCCCTCCCAGCTGTCCGGGGGCCAGCAGCAACGGGTAGCTGTGGCACGCGCCTTGGCGGGTTCCCCTTCCATCCTTCTCGCCGACGAGCCTACCGGGAACCTCGACTCGCGCAATGCCGAGGCAGTCATGGACCTGTTGCGAGACCTGCATCAGGAAGGCGCGACCATCTGCATGGTGACGCACGATCCCCGGTTTGCCAAGCATGCCGAGCGACAGATTCACCTATTCGACGGCCGCGTGGTTGAGGAGAGCATCGAGGTAAGTTGAGGGACAGCTGGTTAGGGGACATTCGCTACGGCTTGGGCATGCTGCGAAAATCCCTGGTTTTACCGCGGCAGCGGTGATCACGCCGGGCCGCGGTATCGACGCGAACTAGGCGATCTTCAGATGGTCGACGCGCGCATGGACGACCGTCGGGCGAAGGTGAATCCTAGTATCGATCGATCCCACGGTGGCATTGAGGTAGGAGTGAGATGGAAACACTGTTGCAAGACCTGCGGTATGGTCTGCGAATGCTGGCCAAGAACCCAGGCTTCACCGCGGTTGCGGTCATCACACTAGCGCTCGGCATCGGAGCCAATACCGCGATTTTTACCTTGCTCGATCAAGTGCTCTTGCGACGTCTTCCCGTGCGCGAGCCGGAACAGCTCGTGCAGCTTCAATTCTCCGGTGCGGACTCAGGAAGAGCCAGTTCCTACGGGGGCAGTCCTAACGATTACTTCTCCTATCCGATGTACCGCGATCTTCGCGACCAAAACCAGGTGTTTGCGGGTGTCCTCGCGACCGATTCGACCCAAGTCGGGCTCGAGTGGCACAACCAGGCCGATCTGGCGGACAGCGAGCTCGTGAGCGGAAATTACTTTGACGTGCTCGGTGTGCGACCTGCACTGGGACGGCTGCTGGTGCAATCCGACGACGTCGTCATGAACGCCAACCCGGTTGTGGTTCTCAGCTTCGCCTACTGGCAGAGGAAATTCGGGGCCGAGCCCGGGGTTCTGAATCAGATCCTTCTGATCAACGGCCATCCGTTTACCGTGATCGGTATTACCCCGCCTGCCTTTCACAGCATTGTCGTGGGAAACGCACCAGACTTGTTCGTTCCCATGATGATGAAACCCGAGATTACCCCAGAATGGAACGACCTCGATAACCGGCGCTCTCGCTGGCTGAACATCTTTGCTCGCCTGAGAGCGGGCGAGAAGCGGTCGCAGGCCGAAGCCGGCATCAATCTGCTCTGGCATTCGCTGCGCGCGGAGGAGCTCAAGGATATCAAGAATCAGTCGGCTTCCTTCCGCGAAAAATTTCTGGACAAAAGCCGGGTCAAGCTGCTGGACGGTTCGTTAGGATTCTCGCCGTTGCGGGAGAACATCCGCACACCCCTCCTGATTGTCATGGGCATGGTTGGTTTGGTGGTTCTGATGGCCTGTGCCAATGTCGCGGGCCTGCTGCTCGTCCGCGCTGCTCGCCGGAGACGGGAGATCTCGGTTCGGTATGCCCTCGGGGCTGAGCGCAGGCGAATCGTACAACAATTGCTGGTCGAAGGCTGGCTGCTCGGCATGGTCGGGGGCAGCGTGGGACTGTTGCTCGCGCCCTCGGTTTCGGGGTTACTGGCGCGGAGGCTGTCGAGCGATCCTCAGACCGCGATGGCGTTTTCGGCTCGACCCGACCTGCGGATCTTCGCGTTCAATTTTGGCTTGGCCTTCGTCGTGAGTATCCTCTTCAGCTTGATGCCGATGTTTGAGTTCTGGCATCCGGATCTGACTCCAGCCTTGAAGCAGCAAACCGTCAGTGTCGCGAATGGCAGAGGGCATCTACGGCGTGCCGCAGTGGGCGTACAGATTGGGCTGAGCCTTCTCCTCCTGGTTGGGTCCGGACTTTTCCTGCGCACGCTCTACAACCTGAAGACGCTCGATGTGGGATTTGTCACCGACCACTTAGTCACCTTTGGCCTGGATCCGAAACTGGCAGGCTATGACGCGAAACAGATTCCAATCCTGTTCCAGCGTCTCGAGGGTACCCTGGCTGCCTTGCCGGAGGTTCGCTCGCTCGCGGCGACGAACGATCCTGATCTGGCCGATTACTCAGAGAGCAAAACTATCGCGATCCCGGGATATAGCTCGAAGGAAGACGAAGACATGCATGTGGAGTGGGCGGTGGTCACGCCGAATTACTTGTCGACTCTGGAAACGCAATTCCTGGCGGGTCGCAGCTTCACCGACGAAGACGGTCCTGACGCGACCAAGGTGGCCATCATAAACGAGAGCTTGGCACGACATTTCTTCGCCACGCCGGAAATGGCGCTCGGACATTACCTGACGGATGACCGGGGAGATGAAAAAACCAACAGGCAGATCATTGGCGTGGTGAAAGACGCTCGGCACAAGGGAGTCCGCAGCGACGTGGAACGCACAGTCTTCATTCCGTACCGTCAGGTGCAGGATGCAGGCGATCTTTCCCTGCAATTCTACGTCCGCACTTGGCAGGCGCCGCAGATTGCCGAAGGCGCGATTCGAAATGCGATCGCAAGACTGGATTCGAAGCTGGTGGTTGACAGCATGCGGACTATGGATGAACAAGTCAATGAAAGCCTGAGCACGGAGCGCTTGATCGCCTTGCTCGCGGCAAGCTTCGGCGTGTTGGCAACCTCGCTGGCTGCCGTCGGGCTCTATGGCGTTTTGGCCTACACCACGCTGCAACGCACGCGCGAAATCGGCATTCGCATCGCGCTCGGAGCGAGTCGCGGCGCGGTGGCTCGTATGGTTCTGACCGAAGTAGCGCAGTTGGCGGGGATTAGCATTGCACTGGCTGTGCCCCTGGCTTTGATCTTGAGCCAACTGGTCCGCAGCCAGCTCTTTGGAGTCTCCCATCGCGATCCGTGGACCCTGGGAGCCACCGCCGTTCTGGTGGCCGTCGTGGCCCTGCTGGCTGCCTGGCTTCCAACCCGACGAGCCACCCGGATCGATCCCATGGTGGCGTTGAGGTACGAGTGACATGGAGAGCTTGCTGCAGGATGTGCGCTATGGCTTGCGGATGTTGCGCAGATCGCCCGCATTCACGGCGATTGCGGTGATTACGCTCGCTTTGGGAATCGGGGCCAACACCACCATCTTCAGCATGGTGGACTCGTTCCTCTTGCGTCCGTTGCCGGTCCCCGATCCTGGCCAGATCACGGTTCTGACGCAAATCGAAAAGGATGGCTCCCACAATGATGTTTTCTCGATTGCCGAGTACCGCGATCTGCGCTCCCAAACTTCGGGGGTTTTCTCGAACCTGCTCGCCTATCAGTTCGGGATGGATGGCATCAACGCCTATGGAAGGACGGATCGTGTCCTGACTAATTACGTCAGCGGAAATTTCTTTTCCTTGCTCGGCATCAAGCCGGCCTTGGGACGCTTCATTTTACCCTCCGAAGGTGAAGCGATTGGCGCCGATCCCGTCATGGTTCTCACCTACTCCTACTGGAAGACGCGGTTTGGCGGTGATCCGGAAATTGTGGGAAAAACCGTCTCGGTCAACGGCTCGCCGGTAACCATCGTGGGTGTTGCCCCCGAGGGCTTCGACGGGATCAACTCCGTCCTGAGCTTTCAGGCCTACTTGCCGCTCGGTATGGCAATCCTCGAGGGTCCCCCCCGCGACTTCATGACCAATCGGCAAGTCCGTAACGTTTTTCTCTACGGACGCCTGCGCCCGGGAGTGGCTCTAAAACAGGCGCAAGCCGCGCTGGACATCGTCGCCAAACGTCTTGCCCAACAATACCCCGAGGTTGACAAGGACCGCAGCCTAGGCGTTTTTCCCGAGCTGCGCTCCCGGCCCAGTCCAGATCCCTCGAACAGCATGGTGATGGTGTCAGGAGTGTTCCTCGGTTTGGCGGGTATGGTGCTTCTATTGGCTTGTGGGAACGTGGCCAACATCCTTCTGGTGCGGGCCACGGTTCGCGCCCGCGAAATGGCCGTTCGCGCAGCCTTAGGGGCGGCGCGAATCCGCCTGATCCGGCAATTGCTGACAGAGAGCTTGGTGTTGGCCATGGCGGGCGGCGCGACGGGGATTCTGATCGGGTTGTGGGGAAGCTCATTTCTGAGTTCCATCCGTCTTCATATCGATGTTCCGGTGCGACTCAATTTCAGCTTCGATTGGCGGCTCTTGGGTTTCGCATTGGCCATTGCCTTGGCCACGGGAGTCATTGTGGGCTTGATGCCGGCGGTTCGCGCATCCCGCCAGAATTTGGGAGCTGTGTTGCACGAGTTGGGACGAGGGATTATCGCGGGGCGGAACCGCCTACGCGATGGCCTGGTCATCCTCCAGGTGGGTGGTTCGCTGATGCTCTTGATTATCGCCATGCTGTTCACGCGGAGCCTGGGCAAAGCGCAACACAGCGATCTCGGTTTCGAGCCGTCGGGGGTCATCAATTTCTGCATGGATCCTGCTGAGATCGGCTACAGGGAGGAACAATATCGAGCCTTCTATCAGAATCTGCTAACCCGAGTGCGTTCCCTCCCTGGGGTCGAGTCGGCTAGCACAGCGTCCAGTGTCCCCATGGGATATATCGGCAGTTCCGATACTCCCGAGATCGATGGCTATCAACCGCCTGTGGGCCAGCCGAATCCTGACATCACCTACAACGCGGTCTCCCCCGACTATCTGAAGACCATGAAAATTCCCCTGATTCAGGGTCGCATGATCGACGACGGCGATACCGAGACAGCCCGGTTCGTCGCGGTGGTGAACCAGGCTATGGTCAAGCGGTTCTGGCCGAATCAGGACCCCATCGGCCGACATTTCAAGCTGGCTAGCGAACCCGAGCATGCCATCGAAGTCATCGGCGTGGTCAAAGATGCGCGCTTCCAGCGGATCACCGGAGACATTGCTCCCTATGTCTTTCTCCCGGTTGCGCAACACTATCAGACGAACTCGTTTGCCATCCTTCAAGTGCGCACCTCAATCGCGCCCGAGACCATGATTCCGCAAGTCGAACGCCTCATTGAATCCCTGGCCCCGTCCCTGCCCGTCTTTGATGTCCAGACTATGACCCAGGCCCTCGATACGTGGCGTGGCTTGTTGTTGTTTCAAATCGGCGCCGGCTTGGCGGCGTCGCTGGGGCTGCTGGGCTTGGTTCTGGCGGTGGTGGGTGTTTATGGTGTCATTTCCTATTCTGCCGCCCAGCGGACCCATGAAATTGGCGTACGCATGGCGGTGGGCGCTCAACCGTTCGATATTTTGAAGATGGTTTTCCGCCAGGGATTGCTCATTGTGTGCGTCGGCCTGATGTTGGGAATGGGGGCCGCGTTCGCCAGTGCGCGCGTGCTCAAGAGTTTGTTAACCGTAAGCGCCACGGATCCTTGGACCTATCTCTCGGTGGCCGCGGGCCTCACGGTGGTTGCCCTTTCTGCCTGCTATCTCCCCGCGCGGCGAGCCACCAGAGTCGACCCCATGATTGCCTTGAGGTACGAGTGACATGGAGACTCTCCTGCAAGATGTGCGCTACGGAATACGCATGCTCCGTAACCATCTCGGTTTTACCGCGGTGGCGATTCTGACGATTGCCGTCGGTATCGGGACCAGCGCCACGATCTTCAGCTGGATTCGCTCGGTGCTCTTGAATCCACTGCCGGGGACGGGAGATCCGGAGCATGTGGTCGCTTTGGAGATGTTGACTCCTTCCCGCGAATGGACGCCCACCTCCTATCTGGACTTCCGGGATTTTCGGGACCATTTGAAGTCGCTGATCGGGTTGACGGTGACCTGCCCGATGGACCTTGCGGTGGGTGAGCAGGGGCGAGTGGAGCGCATCTGGGGAGAGCTCGTTTCCGGCAGCTATTTCGATGTGCTTCGGGTGCGGCCGGAAGTAGGCAGATTCTTTTCCAAGGTGGAGAGCGGGGACGAGCAAAATGCCCACGACGTAGTAGTCATCAGCCATTCCCTATGGAAAAACCGCTATCGCTCTGATCCCTCCGTGGTCGGCACGACTGTCGAGATCAATCGCTACCCGTACACGATTATCGGTGTTGCCCCGGCCAGTTTTCATGGCTCCATGCCGGGCCTTTCTTTTGAAATGTGGGCTCCCGCCACCACCTTCGGCCAGTTGAGCTCGACTGGCGACTGGATGCTCAGGGATCGCAAGACGCGGATGTTCCGGGTTCTGGCTCGCCTGGCGCCGACCGTTCGCATCGAGCAGGCCGGCGCCGAGCTCGAGGGGATCGCACGCGAGATGGCGGAGGCCGATGCGGACACGAATCAGGGTATGAGTGCCACGCTCCTGCCGCTCTGGAGATCCCATTACGGAATTCAAGAGTCGCTACTGGCGCCCTTAAGCATTCTGATGGGCGCATGCGGCGTGGTGCTTTTGATTGTGTGCGCGAACGTCGCCAATCTCTTATTGGCCCGCGCCGTTGCCCGTCAGAGAGAACTGAGTGTTCGGCTAGCGCTCGGAGCGCAGCGATCACGCTTGCTCCGGCAGCTTCTCACCGAGAGCCTGTTGATTGCCGTCGGAGGCGCGCTGGTTGGCGTATCCATCTGTCAATGGCTCGGTGGATCGCTGCGTTGGCTGGTGCCGGCAACCACGCTGCCAAACTTAGTACGGGCTCCGCTTGACGCGGGAGTGCTCCTCTTCATGGCCGGGCTCGTATTGGCGGTGGCGGGCGTCGCCGGGCTCGTCCCAGCAATTCATGCTGCCCGTAGCCAAGTGAATGAGACGCTGAAAGACGGGGGCAGAAGCGGAAGTGTGAGCGCGCATTCTCATCGCGTGCGCGGCCTGCTGGTGACATCCGAAGTAGCGCTGGCGGTAGTCGCGTTGATCGGGGCCGGACTCTTTTTGCGGAGCTTCCAACTCGCCCGGGCCATCCAGCCTGGCTTTGATCCGCAACACGTCGCCATCGCAGGGATGAACCTGTCGGCGGCCGGGTACGACGCCAGGCAGGCCGACTCTTTCCGCATCCGGCTCGAACAGGCGCTCGAGCGCCAGCCCGGAGTGACTGCGGTGGCGTATGGAGATTACATTCCGCTTAGCGTTTCGGCAGGCTCGTGGGAAGACCTCGAAATCCAGGGCTATGTGCCCGGGCCGAACGAGAACATGAAGATTTATCGCAACCTCATCAGCCCCGGTTATTTCGATCTCATGAGAATCCCGATTCTTCAAGGCCGGGATTTCACTTTGCAAGACGACCCCGAGCATCAGCCTGTCATGATTGTCACCCAGGCGTTTGTGCGCCGCTTCTTTGCGAATCGCAACCCGATCGGGCGGAAGGTCAACGGCTGGGGAAAATGGTTTAGCGTCATCGGGGTCGTCGAAGACAGTAAGATCTATCGGCTCACCGAAAGCGCGATGCCGTACTTCTACGTGCCCATTCGCCAGATCTACCGACCGGAGATGGGGCTAAAGTTTTTTGTCCGTTCCTCCGCCCCGACTGCGGAGGCGGTGGCGGCACTCGCGCGTGCGTCGCAAGCGATCGATCCTCGAGTCCCGGTGTACACGGCCATGCCCCTCGACGAATATATTGCCGCCTCGTTATTCCCGCAAAAGATTGCTGCCAGCCTGCTGGCAACATTGAGTTCGATCGCACTGCTGCTGGCGGCGATCGGTCTCTACGGAGTCATGGCTTATTCCGTCACGCGACGCACCAGCGAGATTGGCATCCGCGTCGCCCTCGGGGCCAGACCTCGGGATGTGTTGCGGATGATCTTGCGGGAAGGAATGCTGCTGACGTTGCCGGGATTGGCCGTGGGTTGGCTCCTAGCGATGGGGATGGCCCGTCTGGTTTCAACCTTTCTGGTTCGAATCGGCCCCAAGGATCCTACGATCTATGCGGCTGCCGCAGTTTGTACCTTGCTCGTCGCGCTCTGCGCGGCGGCCCATCCCGCCCGACGCGCGGCCAAGGTCGATCCCATGGTGGCGCTGAGGTACGAGTGACAGGGAGTTCTTGTTTTCTGGAGAGCGGCTTTTGCCAGGACGCGAAAGGCGATGACAATCGCACCGCAAGATCCTTGATGGAGTGACCCATGATTCAACTGCGCAATGTGGAGCGAACCTATAAAACCGGAGCGGGTGTGACTTATGTTTTGCGCCGCATCACTATGGATCTTCGAGAAGGCGAGTTTGTGACGGTGATGGGGCCCTCCGGGTCAGGGAAGTCGACCTTGCTCAGCATTATCGGCATGCTCGACGACAGCTGGGCGGGAGAGTATTACCTTCTCGATCAGGCGGTCCACAAGCTCGACCGCAAGAAGCGCGCCGACCTCAACCGGAAATACATTGGCTTTGTCTTTCAGAGCTATCACCTGCTCGACAACCTCACCGTCTACGAGAACCTCGACGTCCCGCTCTCTTACCGGAATATTTCGCGCGCGCAGCGCGCCAGCATGGTGGCGGAAATTCTCGATCGCTTTCAGATCGTCGGGAAGAAGGATTTGTTTCCTAGCCAGCTCTCCGGAGGCCAGCAGCAGTTGGTAGGAATCGCACGCGCCGTGGTGGGGAATCCCAAACTGATTCTCGCCGACGAGCCCACGGGAAATCTGCACTCCAGCCAAGCCAAAGAGATCATGGAGTTGTTCAAGAAGCTGAATGATCAGGGAACGACCATCATTCAGGTCACGCACTCGGAAGTAAACGCTGCCTATGGACACCGGACGATTCAGTTGTTTGACGGGTGGATCACCAGCGATCCGGCCAATCCGCCGGCCACGAGCCCGGAAGCAGTTGCGAGATGAGACATGGGCTTGCTCGAAGACATTCGCTTCGGATTCCGCACGCTGCGCCAGAGCCCGGGATTTACCGCCGTGGCGGTCGTGACGCTGGCACTAGGAATCGGAGCGAACACAGCCGTTTTCAGCGTGGTCAATGCCCTGCTACTGCGACCGCTGCCCTACAACGACCCGGACCGTCTGGTCATGCTTTGGGAGCAGAATCCACATCGCGGCTGGTTCGAGAACATTGTTTCAGGAGCCAACTTCCTCGATTGGAAGAAGCAAAATCATGTCTTTGCCGACTTGGCCGCGTTCCAATCAAGTTTTTTCAATCTGAGCGGAGACACCCGTCCGGAGGAGGTCGCGGGCGTACGGGTGAGCACCAATCTGTTCTCGGTCCTGGGTGTGCAGCCTCTCCGCGGGCGACTGTTTCTTCCGGAAGAAGAGAAAAGAGAAAAGGCCGCCGTCATTGTGAGCTACGGGCTGTGGCAGAAGCACTTTGGAGGGGACCCTGCACTCGTCGGCCAACACATTTTGTTGAATGGAGAAATCTATCCCGTCATTGGCATCTTGCCTGCCACTTTTGACGACTCGGTTTCGACGGTGGCCTCCGCACCACCGGCCCAACTCTGGATCTCGGGAATCGAGCCGTTCGAGGAAGGCCGTGAGTTTCACAACTATAACGTGATTGCTCGGCTCCGCTCCGGCATAACCCTGCAACATGCGCAGGCGGAAATGGACACCATTGCCCACCGGATTGAGGAGGACTATCCGGAGTCAAAGGGCTGGGGCATGGCTTTGATACGGTTGCATGATCAAGTGGTCGAGTACGCTCGCCCCGCGCTTTTGCTGTTGCTCGTGGCCGTAAGCCTGGTTTTGCTCCTTGCCTGTGCGAACGTGGCCAATCTTCTGTTGGTGCGGGCCGCAGGGCGTGAGCAAGAAACAGCCGTCCGGACCGCGCTCGGTGCGACTCGCCCTCGGATCGTACGCCAGTTCTTGGTCGAAAGCATGTTGCTTTCCATCTTGGGAGCGACGGTGGGCTTAGCACTGGCCGCTGGGGGATCGGAAATCCTGATTCGGTTGTCTCCTCCAGACACTCCTCATCCAAGTGCTGGCATCAGCCCTCTGGTACTCCTGTTTACCTTGACGGTTGCGCTCGGAACAGCAATTTTGTTTGGCTTGGCCCCGGCGCTGAACGCGTCTAGACCGCACCTCCATGCATCGCTGAAGGAGGGCGGACGCAGTTCGAGCGGTGGTCGAAAGAACCGGAGGTTGCGAGAAGGTCTGATCGTTTGCGAGTTTGGCCTGGCCCTGGCACTTTTGGTTGGGGCTGGCCTCACCATCAAGGCTCTGGCCCATCTTTACCGGATTGATCTCGGTTTTAATCCCGACCACGTTCTCAGCCTGAAGGTGCCTCTCGAAGGGCCGCAATATACCGTGCCTCAGCGCCAAGGCGAATTTTTCCAGCGGCTGCTCGGCCGTATCGAAGCCTTGCCCGGTGTCGAAGCCGCCAGCGTTTCTCGGGGGGTGCCGATGCGCGACTGGGCGGGCTGGCATTTCGTAACTGCCGACCATCCCAATCCCCCTGGCGAGGAAATTCCCGATGCCAACTACGTGGTCATCAGTCCGCACTACTTCCGTACGATGCAGATTCCTTTGCGCCAAGGCCGGCCATTCACGGACGCTGACACACCGAGCTCACAACCTGTGGTCATCGTCAGCCAATCGCTGGCCAGCAAGTATTGGCCGGGCCAGGATCCGATCGGGAAGCGCCTGAAGGCCGGCTCGGATGCAAATGATCAGTCCCTGTCTTGGTTCACCGTTGTGGGAGTCGCCGGAAATGTTCGCAGCCACGGTCAGTACGCCCCCTTTGTTCCCGAAATGTACGTGCCCTACACGCAGTATCCGTGGATTCTTTGGCCTCGCCACATCCTGGTGCGCAGCGCTGGCGATCCCCAGGCGGTCATTTCCGCAATCCGCCGTGAAGTTGCAGCTTTAGACAAGGGTGTACCCGTGTCCGACGTCACCACCCTCAACGAGATCGCCGCCGTCCCGGTGCAACAGGGGCGGGCCATCACCTGGTTGCTCGGGGGATTTGCCGTCCTGGCCCTGGTTCTGGCCGCGGTTGGAATCTATAGCGTGATTTCTTATTCGGTCTCGCAGCGAACGCATGAGATCGGTATCCGCGTGGCGCTCGGGGCAACCCACGGGGAGGTGGCGGGGCTGGTGCTGCGACAAGGCATGATTCTGGCCATGATCGGAGTAACGGCGGGCTTGCTCAGCGCCTTGGGGATCAGCGGCTTGTTCGCTACTTTGCCGCTCCCCGTGCGTTGGCAGTTGCTGTTCGACGTTCGCCCGATCGACCCGCTCCTGTTCGCGGCCGTTTCCGCCATCCTTGTGTTGGTGGCGGTGGCGGCGAGCTATCTTCCAGCCCGCCGCGCGGGCCGGATCGACCCTATGGTGGCGCTGCGCTACGAGTGAGGAGGTTTCAATCGCCATGAACGGATTCTTCGATGACTTCTGCTTCGGCTTGCGCATGCTGCGCAAAAGCCCCGGCTTCACGCTGGTCGCGGTCCTGACGCTAGCGCTGGGGATTGGAGCCAACACCGCCATCTTTAGCGTGATTCATGCGGTCTTGCTGCGAGCTCTTCCATTTCACAATCCTCGCCAGTTGGTGGCGGTCAACACCACCGAGCCGGGGCGGCAGGACGACATTGGCGTTTCCTATCCGGCATTTTTGGACTGGAGGTCACAGAACCACGTTTTCGAAGGTCTCTCGGCGTTTCGCGTGGACGATTTCACCCTTACCGGCAGGGCCGAACCCATCCACGTGACCGGTGCAGTCGTTTCTGCGAATACGCTTTCGCTGCTGGGCGTTGCTCCCATGCTCGGAAGAGATTTCAATCGCCAAGAGGACCAGCCAGTCGGCACTGGCTTCCCGATCATCTTGAGCCATAGCTTCTGGCAAGATGGTTTTGCGTCGGATCCCAACGTTCTCGGCCAGAACCTTACCTTGAGCGGCCAACTCTTCACAGTCGCCGGCGTCATGCCGCCTGGCTTCGAGTTTCCGGTCGAGCGGACACCAGTTGAGTTCTGGACCACGATTGCTCTCGATGCCCGCCCGCTCAATGGGTCACCGCCGATGACGGCTCAGCGCGGCGTTGCCTATCTGGACGTGATTGGCCGCCTGAAGGCCCAGGCTACGCTGGCGCAAGCTCAGAACGAAATGAGCAAGATTCAGGATGCACTGAACAAGCAATACCCGGGGAACCGGCCGAAAGGAATCGCGATTGTTCCGGAAATCGATCAAGTGGTGGGTGAGACGCGCCAGGGGCTTTTGATTCTTTTCGCGGCCGTGGGGCTGGTTCTGCTCATCGCCTGCGCCAACCTGTCGAATCTGTTGTTGGCGAGAGCCACCGCGCGGGGCAAGGAAATCAGCGTGCGCAAGGCACTGGGAGCTACACGTTGGGTTGTGGTGCGGCAGTTGCTCACGGAAAGCATGCTGCTCGCTTCCGTCGGCGCCGCACTCGGACTGATCTTTGCCTTATGGGCGGTCAAGTGGCTTACAAGACTGGCGCCGGCAGAGCTGCCAAGAATCTCCGAAATCGGCCTCAACCTCGAAGTCTTGATTTTCACCGCCGGGGTCGCGGTCTTTACCACCCTGTTGTTCGGCTTAATCCCGGCTCTGCATGCGACCGGGACGGAGCTGGCTAGTTCTCTCAATGAAGGCGCCCGGAGCGGAACCGAGACGCGCGGGCGGAGCCGACTGAAGGACGTGTTCGTGGTCATAGAGACAGCTCTGGCCGTGGTGCTACTGGCGGGCGCAGGCCTGCTGCTGCGAAGCCTTCTAGGATTGGGGAGAGTCGATCCCGGATTCGCAAAAGACCACGTCATCACCTTCGGATTGGACCTGCCCGATCGCTATCGACACCCGCAACGAATCGAATTCTATCGCCAGCTGTTGCCCCGCATCCGAAGGCTTCCCGGCGTGCGTTCTGCTAGCGCCGCGTTTCCGCTTCCAATGTCGGCTGGTGAAGTCAAGACCAGCTTCGGGGTCGAGGGCCGGCCGTGGAAGGATTCGGAGCTTCCGGTTACAACCTTGCACCTGGTGGATGACGACTATTTCCGCGCAGTCGGAATCCCGCTGCTGAGGGGCCGCGAATTCGATGCTCGGGATGATGCTCCAGGGGCGACGCCTGTGGTCCTCATCAGCCAGAGTCTGGCAAAGCAAATCTTTCGCGATGAGAATCCTGTCGGCAAGCGGATCCGGCCGCAAATTTCGACCGGCAACGAGGAAGTTCCCATGCGGCTCATCGTTGGAGTGGTCGGCGATGTCAAGGGCGAAGGATTGGCGGCCCCGGCGATTCCAGAGTCGTACGTACCCTACGCGCAATTGCCGTTCGCTCCCATGTCGGTGGTCGTTCGCACTGCCATCGATCCCCAAGCCATGGTGCCTGCACTACGAAAAGAGGTCCAATCCCTGGACAAGGATCTGCCGCTTCTACACGTCGAGACGCTCGAAGAATATGTGGATGATTCCATCGCGGATACGCGCTTCGAGACCATTCTGCTTGGGACCTTCGGTGCGCTGGCGTTGGTCCTCACTACGGTCGGCCTGTTTGGCGTGATCTCCTACACGGTGGTGCAACGGACACGGGAAACGGGCATTCGCCTGGCGCTCGGTGCCGAGCCTCGCGCGATCGCGGGAATGATCGTCGGGAACGGACTGTTGCTGGCCAGTGTGGGCGTAGGGATTGGGTTGGGGGGAGCATTTCTGCTGACCCGACTCATGCGAAGCCTGCTTTATGGAGTTAGCCCTTTGGACCCGACGACTTTCTTTAGTGTTCCCGTCGCGCTGCTCGCCATGGCGCTGTTGGCTAGCTACATCCCAGCCCGCCGTGCGGCCAAGGTCGATCCCATGGTGGCGCTGCGCTACGAGTGAGAACTCATGATGAACGGATTCGTCCAGGACCTTCGCTACGCGCTGCGACGATTGCGCCAGAGCCCAGGGTTTACAGCGGTCGCTGTGCTTACACTGTCGCTGGGCATTGCGGCCAACACCACCATGTTTTCAGTCATGCGCGCGGTCCTGCTCAAGCCGCTTGCGATCGAGGAGCCGGCTCGCGTCATTTACGTGCAGGAACAGTGGCGAGACATCTTCCCCGGTCTTGCGGTAGGCAACTTTGCCGATGTGCGGCAGCAAAGCGCTTCGTTCGCCAGTCTTGGCGCGTCGAGCGAGGCGGGTTTCAACCTGGCAACCCGGGAAACTCCCGAGCGCGTGGAGGGGGAAATCGTTACCGCGAGCTACTTTGCTACCTTCGGCATTCCGCCGATCGCCGGGCGCACGTTCACGTCCGACGAGGATCAGCCGGGGCATTCCCAGGTAATTGTGGTCAGCGAACGGCTGTGGCGCACACGCTTCGATGCCGATCCCGGGATCATTGGGCAGGGCGTGCGCGTGAACGGACAGCTTTACACCGTGGTCGGCATCATGCCGAAGACATTCGATCCCCTGCTCGAGAACAGCGAACTTTGGATCCCGGCCGCATACACCGCGGAGCAACTGGCTGATCATGACGACCATTACCTCAGTGTGACCGGCCGGCTCAAGCCCGGCGTACAACTGGCCGCGGCGCAGTCGGAACTGGAAGTGATCGCGCACCGGCTCGAGCAGCAATATCCGATTGACGACAAAGATCGCAGCTTTCGCCTGACGCCGCTTCAAACCGCATTGCTGGGTGATCAGCGATTGACGTTGCGGATGTTGCTCACCTCGGTTGGATTTTTACTCCTGATCGCTTGCGCCAACATCGCCAATCTGCAACTGGCCCGCGCCTGCGCGCGGAAGCGGGAAATCGCGGTACGCGCCGCGCTCGGGGCTTCGGCCAAACGAATCGTATTTCAACTCCTGGTCGAGAATGTCGTGCTGGGAATGGCGAGCGGCGCGGTGGGCGTCTTGTTGGCGCACTGGGGCGTCTCCTGGATCGTCGCCCACGGACCAGCGGCGGTGCCGCGGCTCGACCAGTCGAGCGTGGATGGGAGCGCGCTCGGGTTTACTTGCGGGGTCGCGCTGCTCTCGAGTTTCCTGTTCGGCCTTGCACCCGCGCTGCGTTCTGCTGCCACCCCGCTGAGCGAGGCCTTCAAAGAAGGCAGCGCCACATCGAGCGGCCGCCGCGATCGGCTGCAGAGCGTCCTCGTCATCGGCGAAATTGCTCTAGCCCTCATGCTAATGACCGGCGCCGGATTGTTGATGCGCAGCGCCTTGCTCGTGTCGCGCCTGAATCCGGGGTTCAATCCTACTAACCTCATGGTCGGGCGTGTCGGGCTTCCGGATCTCGCCGATCACGACCCAATCGTTGCGCGGCAGACCTTCGAGCGCATCCTGGAGGCATCGGCCGTCATACCGGGGGTCCAAAGTGCTGCGGTGGTCTCCCGTGCTCCACTCGCAGCGGACTGGAGCAGCAACGGCCTGATCGCAGAGGGCAAGGCGCTTGATCCATCCAATCTCGTGAACTCGCTCCTCGAGATCGTTTCTCCCAGCTATCTTTCGACCACGGGCGTGCCGCTCAAGGCCGGACGCGACTTCACCCCGCAGGATACGCGCGATAAGACGCTGGTTGTGATCGTCAATGAAACTCTGGCTCACACCCTGTGGCCGGGCGAAAACCCCATCGGCAAGCGCTTGGGATGCTGCGAGGATCATGGGCCGAAAGGGAAAATGAATCCGGTTTGGCACGAGGTCGTTGGTGTCGTCGGAGACGTTCGCGCCCAAGGCCTGGACCGTCAGGTCCAGCCGGAGTTTTACCTTCCCTTAGCGCAGATGCCGCCGAGCGCCTGGGATTGGATCGGGCGCACCATGGACTTGGTGGTACGGACAAAGGGTGGCACCTTTCCGGCAAGCGAGTTGCGGGCGGCTGTAGCCTCGATTGCGCCCGGCGTGCCCATTTACCAACTTTCGACCATGCAGCAGAAGATTGCGGGCACGCTGGCAGAATCCCACTTCAACACGTTTCTACTGGCGCTGTTTGCCAGTTTAGCGCTGTTGCTGTCCGCGGTGGGAATTTACGGAGTTCTGTCGCATGTGTTCGCGCAACGCACGCGCGACATCGGCCTTCGCATGGCGCTCGGGGCAACCCAAGGCCAGGTCGCACGGCAAGTATTGGGCTGCGGTTTGCGGCTGATCGCGGTCGGCATCGGGCTCGGGCTAACCTGCGCCTGGGCAGGCACGCGCCTGGTCACGTCGTTGCTCTACGGCGTGCGTCCGACCGATGCGGTGACCTTTGCCATGGCGTCCTGCGTCCTGGCTGCGGTTGCGCTCACGGCCAGTTACCTCCCGGCGCGGCGGGCCATGCAAGTCGATCCCATGGTGGCATTGCGCTACGAATAGGGAAGCGAGATGCATCGCGTCATCGAAGATCTTCGTTACGGCTGGAGGCTTCTAGGAAAGAGCCGCGGCTTTACTGCCGTCGCCGTCATCACGCTGGCGTTCGGCATTGGCGCCAACACGGCGATTTTTAGCCTGGTCGACACCGTGCTGTTACGGCCGCTGCCCTACCGGCTACCGGGCCGGTTGGTCCTCATCAGCGAAAGTCTACCCAGAATGGGCTTGGAAGAAGTCGGTGTCTCTGCCGGTGAATACCAAGACTATCGCAGCCAGAATCGCTCCTTCGCCGAGATCGCAGCCTACGAGAACGAAGGCTTCAATCTGACGGGTATCAACCAGCCAGCGCGCGTGAACGCTGCCAGGGTTTCCGCTTCGACATTTCCGCTGCTCGGAACCTCACCGGAACTCGGTCGTACCTTCACCGAAGCGGAGGACCGTTATGGTGCCGGCAAGGTGGCACTGTTGTCCCATGCGCTTTGGCAGCACGCGTATGGAGGCGATCCGAACATCCTCGGCAAAACCGTCCGGTTGGATGAGCGGTCCTACACAGTTGTGGGAGTGATGCCGGACTCGTTCCGCTTTCCCTCGGATGGCGCGCCGCTCGCCGAGTGCCCTGATCTGTGGGTGCCGGCAGCCTTCGACCCGGCGCGCTTGACTGCCGACAACCGCATCACCGAGTTTGGCGTAGGCGCTCTCGCGCGCTTGAAGCCGGGCGTCACCTTGCAGCAGGCGCAGAGCGACGTTCAGAACATCGCCAGCCAATTCATGCAGCGGTATGGGTATTCCGGCAATCTCCAAGTTGTTCCTCGCGTCTATGCGTTCGCACCGCACATGACCGAGAGGGCGAGACCACTGCTGCTTCTGCTGATGTTGGCCGTCGCCTGCGTTTTGTTGGTCGCCTGCGCGAACGTGGCCAATATGCTGCTGGCCCGCGCCGCGCATCGTTCTCACGAGATGGCCGTGCGCACTGCCGTCGGCGCCAGCCGCACGCGCATCCTCGGGCAGTGCTTGCTCGAGAGCGCGCTGCTCTCTCTGGTCGGAGCCACCGCCGGAATCCTTATCGCCGAGTTTCTCATTCGAGGCGTGGTTCGGTTCGGACCCGCCGACGTCCCGCGTCTGCACGAAGCCACCTTGCACCCCATGGCTCTTACCTTTACCGTGGCTGTCTCGCTGCTGTCCGCGTTCGGTTTCGGCATCGTTCCCGCCTGGCGGCTGTCGCGAACCGCCCCGGTCACAGCCCTGCGGGAATCCGCGCCCGCCGGTCCGTCCCGCAGCACGCGAAAGCTCGAGCATTCGGTCGCTGTCTTTGAGATCGCCGGCGCCTTAGTGCTTCTCCTGAGCGGCGGCCTTTTGCTGAAGAGCTTTGTGCGTTTGCTCCATTCTCCTTTGGGATTCGATCCGAAGGGTGCGTTCGTGGTCCGCACCATCTTCGACCGTGCCCGCTATCCCGACCCCGCGCGGAGAAGCGCGGTGCAGAAGCAATTGCTCGATGTTCTCCAGCATTTGCCCGGAGTCACCGCCGTCGCAGAAGCCAGCCACCTGCCGCTCAGCGATTCCCGGCAGATTGGCTTCCGGCTGGAGAATGCCGCGGCGGATGATTTCCACTGGGCGGAAAATTCCCTGATTTCGCCCGGTTACTTCCACGCCATGGGAATCGCTCTTCTCGAGGGAAGGGATTTCACCGAGCAGGACAGTCGCAGTTCCATGAAGGTGGCGGTGATCAGCCAGAGACTGGCGAGACAATACTTCCCCGGCCAGGATCCCATCGGACGCCGATTCCACTGGGGAGATCGCCGCCTGTTCACCATCATTGGCGTGGCCACCGACGTTCACATCTCTGCCCTCGACGCCGATCCTCCTCCGATGATCTACCACTCCATGTTCCAGGTGGAAAGTGGCGCCAGTGGCCGCACGGCATTCATCGTGCGTGCGGGAGTGCCCATCGAGGGACTGTTCGATGCGGTTCAACGCAGCATCTGGTCGGTGGACAAGGACCTGCCCATTTATCAATCCACGACCCTGGCCGCACTGGTGTCGGAATCGGTAGCGCAGAGACGCTTCACGGTACTCCTGCTCGGGGCGTTTGCCATACTGGCCCTCCTGTTGGCGGCGGTCGGTCTATTCGGAGTGATTTCCTACGTCGTGGCCGAGCGCACGCGGGAATTCGGCATCCGCATGGCATTAGGGGCGGACCGAGGCAAGATCTACTCGCAGGTATTGAGGCGGGCCGCCGAGATAAGCCTCGGCGGCTGCGCGCTGGGGCTGCTGATCTCGCGGTTCGCTGCTCGCGCCCTGCGATCAAGCTTATACCAGGTGAGCAGCTTCGACCCGGTAACCATGTTGCTCGTGCTGTTCTTGTTGTTCCTGGTCGCGCTTTCAGCCGCCTACTGGCCCGCCCGCCGTGCGGCTAGAGTCGATCCTATGGTGGCGCTGCGTTACGAATAAGGAGTAACCATGAGCGGCTTATTACAAGACCTTCGTTACGCCCTGCGGCAGCTGTCGAAGAACCCGGGGTTCGCCGTGGTGGCTATCACCACTTTGGCCCTGGGAATCGGCGCGACCACGGCTATGTTCAGCGTGGTTTATGGAGTGTTGCTCCGCCCGCTGCCGTATTCTGATCCGGGCCGGATCATGGCCATCTTTGAAGTCTCCTTCAAGGGCACGTGGAACCAGCTCGCAGATCCGAATTTCGACGATTTTCGCGACCAAAGCCACAGCTTCCAGGCGATGGCGAAATACAGCGCGTACATCGCTTCGGTTTCCGGCGCTTCGCAGCCCACCCGTTCGATGGTCGCCAACGTCACTCCCGACTTCTTCAACGTTTTCCGGGTGCAACCGATCCTCGGGCGTGACTTCAGCCGGGAAGACGCAAAGCAGGGAGCTGCTCCGGTCGTGGTTGTTGGTTACGGATACTGGAAGCAGTATCTCGGATCGTCTTCGAACCTCTCGCCATTGCACCTGAAAATCGACAACCGTCTCTTTTCCGTGATTGGCGTACTGCCCGAGGGATTTCAGTTCCCCACGGATGCGGGTTTGTGGGTGCCCGCCGATCTTGAGGGTGAGAACCCCAGCCGCACTTCGCATAACTACGATGCCGTCGGCCGGCTGCGCGACGGTGTCACCGTTGCGCAAGCAAATGCGGAGATCAGTGCGATTGCACGGCACATTCATGACTCATCGAGCGAACAGAATGACTACTTGCTCAAAGATGGGGCAGTCGTTCCGCTCGAACGCTCGATCACTGGCGAGGTCAGGCCGGCGCTGCTCGTTTTGCTCGGAGCCGTCGGATTTCTCCTCCTGGTTGCGTGCGCGAACGTTGCCAATCTCCTGCTGGCGCAGGCTTCGGTAAGGGAGCGCGAATTAGCGATCCGCAGCGCCTTGGGAGCAGCGCGGTGGCGGCTGCTGCGGCAATTTCTAACCGAGACATCTCTGTTGGCGCTGATAGGTGGCGGCTTGGGAGTGCTCGGAGCGTTCCTGGGTGTGGCTGGACTGTTGGCGCTCGCACCGGAGAATCTCCCGCGCCTGGACAGCGTTGCGATCAATATTCCCGTGCTCGTGTTCGCATGTTTGCTGTCGCTCGCCGTTGCCCTGGGACTGGGAGCATTCACCGCGCTGCGAGGCACGTCCAGCAATGTGCGCGTGGGGCTCGAACAAGGCGGACGCAATCAAGCGGGTTCCCATGGCAGTCGGCGGATCAGCCGGGCAATCGTTGCTGCGCAGATCGCCATCACCCTTGCGCTTGTGGTCGGAGCCGGCCTGCTGGGGCGTAGTTTGATGAAAGTGCTCGAAGTCGATCCCGGCTTCCGCGTGGACAAAATCGTCACCATGGACGTTGCCCTGCCGGGGGTGGACTGGAGAGACGCCAAAGCCAAGGCGGCGCAAGGCATTTTCTTTTCTAACCTCATCGATCGGCTCAAGCAGATTCCGGGAGTGCGACGAGTCGGTGCAACCAGTGGACTTCCGCTCGATGGCGGCCTTCCCGATGGCATGTTCTTGCTGATGCGGCCGGATGAACTTCCCAAAACGTCGACCAACCTGGATTCGCTGTCTCGCCTGTTCAACACCCTGTTTCAGCAGAAAGAACGTATCGGCGAGGCGGATTTTTGTGTCGCGACTGAGGGATTTTTCCAGGCTCTCGGAATTCCTCTTCTTCGCGGGCGGATATTCAACGAGGGCGATGGTGCCGATTCTCCACATGTCGCAGTAATCAGCGAGTCGCTTGCCCGCCAGCGCTGGCCCGGACAGGACCCGATCGGCCAAACCCTCGAATTCGGGAACATGGATGGCGATCTGCGGTTACTGACGATTGTCGGGATCGTGGGTGATGTTCACGAATACGGGCTGGATGTGCCCCCGCGTCCCACGGTGTATGTAGATTTGTTGCAACGTTCGCGGCCGGAAATCACCTTAACCCTGCTGACCGATGCGGACACACAGATGGTCACTTCGGCGGCGCGCGGCATCCTGCATGATCTCAACCCTGAAATTCCGCCGCTCTTCCGCACCTTCTCCCAAATCTATTCGGCCTCGCTCGGTTCGCGCAAATTCGACGTGGTTCTTATCGGCTTCTTCGGAGTGGTTACGCTTTTGCTCGCAAGTTTTGGCGTCTTTGGAGTGATGGCCTATTCGGTCAGCCGCCGCACGCGGGAGATCGGCGTGCGCGTGGCTCTGGGCGCCCATTCGCGTGACGTCCTCACGATGATACTGGGGCAGGGGATGCGCACCATTCTCATCGGGATCGCAGTCGGGGTTGCCGGTTCCCTGCTACTTACGCGCAGCCTGCAGTCGCTGCTGTTCGGCGTGAGCGCAACCGACCCCATGACTTTCGCTCTCATGATCCTGCTCTTGGCCGCGACTGCGCTGGCCGCTTGCTACATTCCGGCGCGCCGGGCGGCCAAAGTCGATCCTATGGTGGCGCTGCGCTGCGAGTGAGGTGAAAAGGTGGAAACGTTCCTGCAAGAGGTTCGCTACGGTTTGCGCATGTTGCGTAAGAGCCCGGGATTCACGGTCGTGGCGGTCCTCACGTTGGCACTCGGCATTGGAGCAAACACGGCCATCTTTTCCGTGGTGAACAGTGTTCTCCTCAACCCTCTGCCTTTTCCGAACGCAACCCGCATCGTCTCATTGTTTCAGAACAAGCCGAATTTCCCCAGGGGGTCCATCTCCTATCCCAACTTCCTCGATTGGCAGCGCGACAACCGTGCCTTCGAGTCGATGGCCGCCTTCCGATGGGCGGATGGCAGCATCACCGGCCTCGGCCAAGCCGAAGATGTGCCCGCCCAGAAGGTGTCGGCAACCTTCTTCCCGATTCTAGGTGTCAACCCTATTCTTGGGCGCAATTTCAGTCCGGAGGAAGATCGCCGGGGGGCAAGCGCAACCGCCATCATCTCCGAAGGTCTGTGGAAGCGAAAGTTTGGCTCTGATCCCAACGTGATCGGCAAGCGAGTCATTGTCGCCGGTATCGGGCGGACGATCATTGGGGTGATTCCCGCATCCTTCCGTTTAAACATGCAGAACTTTCGCACGGCTGATCTCTATGAGCCGATTGGCGAAGAGATCGACCCGGGATTTTTTCGACGGGACTCTTTCTGGGGCATGGACGCGATTGGGCTCTTGAAGCCCGGGGTCACGCTCGAGCAGGCACGAGAAGACATGCAACCGGTCAACAGCGGTTTAGCCGCAGCCTATCCCGAGATCGACCGAACCATTCAAGCCACCATCATCAGCTTGAAAGACGACGTGGTTGGCGACATGCGACCGATGCTTCTCCTCCTGCTAAGCGCTGTTGGCATGGTCCTGCTCATCTCCTGTGTGAATGTGGCCAACCTGCTTCTGGCGCGCTCGACTGCGCGACAACGCGAGTTCTCAGTCCGTGTCGCCTTGGGCGCGGGTCCCACCCGCATCATCCGTCAATTGCTCACCGAGAGCATCGTGCTGGCGTCCCTCGGAGGTGTGCTGGGGCTGAGCTTGGCGAAGTGGGGAACCAGCGCGGCCATTTCTGCCGTCCCGACTACCATCCCGCGCGCCGAAGAGATTGGCCTCAACTTCCGAGTTCTCCTCTTCACTTTGGCGATCTCGGTTCTCACCGGTATCGTCTTCGGTCTTGCGCCCGCGCTCAAGACGTGTCGTGCCGGCACGAGTGAAACGCTCAAGGATGTCGGGAGGTCCATCGCCAGCCACCGCTCCCGGGCGCAAGTAGCGCTGGTGATCGGCGAAATGGCGATGGCATTGGTGTTGTTGGTGGGCGCGGGACTGATGCTTCGCACCTTGATCGGTTTGTGGGGAGTCGATCCCGGATTCGATCCCCACAACGTGCTCAGTTTCGACGTTACCCCGCCTCCTGCGCTTTCCGAGGAATCCCCGGATGCCGTGCGCGCTGTGCTGCGACAGCTTGTTTCCACGATTCAGGCGGCGCCGGACGTGGAGCATGTCTGCTTGCGATCGGGCGCCCGTCCTCTCGAAGGCGACGACGAGATCTCCTTTATCCCGGAAGGGCAGCAGCCACCCTTGCGGCAGGCTGATCTCCCGAACGCTCTCGAGTACATCGTGGAACCAGAATATTTGACCCTCATGCGCATTCCCCTGCTGCGCGGCCGGTTTTTCAGGAAGGCCGATGATGAGCACTCGGCACGCGTGGTAGTCATCGATAAAGGTTTTGCGCAACAATATTTTCCCGGCCAGGATCCCATTGGCAAACATATCCGCGTGCTTGATTTCGAGAAGGATCCTAGTCAGCGTACCTGGATCGATCTGGCTATTGTCGGAGTCGTGGGCCATGTGAAGATGTGGGGACTCGCCGAAGATGCGCTTCACCCCCTGCAAGCCCAGATGTACCGGCCTCTGATGCAAGGCTACCAGCTCGAAATCAAGGACTGGGCCCAGGGGGTCGGTGTCTTGGTACGTTCCCGATCCTCGCTTCGACTGGGAGAATTCTTCGAAACCCTTCGCAAAAACCTCCTAGCCTATAACCCTGCAATGATCATTTCCGGAAATGAATCGGAAGAAGAGGTTGTGGCCCGATCCATCGGCCGTCAGCGCTTTTGCCTGATGATGCTCGCTGTCTTCGCTGGTTTGGCTCTATTGCTCGCCAGTGTGGGAATTTATGGCGTGCTGTCGCATTTGGTGGGACAGCGGACCCGGGAAATCGGGGTCCGCATGGCGCTCGGAGCACAGCCACTCGACGTGATGCGCATGGTGCTCGGCGAGGGCGTTCGTATGACGCTGGCCGGAGCAGCGCTGGGGGTGATGGCAGCTCTCGGGCTTACACGCCTGATGGCAAGCATGCTATTTGGGGTCAAGCCGACCGACCCCATCACCTTCATGGTGGTGGCCGTGCTGCTGTGCGGCGTCGCACTGTTCGCCTGCTATGTTCCAGCGCGCCAGGCAGTGCGGGTCGATCCCATGATGGCTTTACGCCACGAGTGAGGTGAAACCATGGAAAGCTTGCTGCAAGACATTGGCTACGGCCTGCGCATGTTGCGTAAGAATCCCGGGTTTGCGGCCGTAGCCGTGATTACGCTGGCGCTCGGAATCGGTGCTAATACCGCTATCTTCAGCGTGGTCGATGCCGTGTTGCTCCGTGCTTTGCCTTACAGAAATCCCCAGCAGCTTGTGTTGCTGTGGGGGGACGAAAACAAGGGCGACGCCCGCGACCAACTCTCTTTCACCGATATCGACGATTACCGCTCCCAAAGCCACGTTTTCGAAAATGTCGTGGCGTTTGGAAACTGGAGCGCGACCTTCACCGGTGGGGATGAGCCGGCCCGCATCCCGGGGATGCAGGTGGGCGACGGGTACTTTTCCTTGATGCGCGTGGAGCCTATATTGGGGCGTGATTTTCTCCCCGAGGAGCAGATCGATGGAAAGGATCGAGTCATCATTCTGACCTACGGATTATGGCAGCGCCGGTTTGGCGGAGATCCTCGGACGGTGGGCCGCGAGATCAGCTTGAGCGGCAGGCCGTACACCATTGTCGGTGTCATGCCGAGGGACTTTCCCATGCTGCCCAGCACCCTGGTGGACGGCCCGGCTCAGTTCTATCGGCCCGTGGCAGAAAAGCACGATGACCAAGAGAGAGATTCGCGGCACCTTCGCGCCATTGCCCGTCTCAAGCCCGGAGTCTCGCTTCCGCAGGCCCAATCGGAGCTCGAACTCATCAACCATCGTCTCGCACAACGATTTCCCAATCAATACTCGACCACAGGAGTGCGGGTTGTAGGGCTGCAAGACGACATTGCTGCCGGCCTGCGTCCGGCGTTGCTCGTGCTCCTCGGAGCGATCGGCTTTTTGCTTCTGATCGCGTGCGCCAACGTTTCGAACTTACTACTTTCCCGTGCCATCAGCCGTGAGAAGGAGATGGCTGTCCGGGCCGCCCTCGGAGCAGGGCGCGGGCGGCTGGCGCAACAGGTTTTGACCGAGAGTGTGCTGCTGGCACTCTGGGGCGGTGTGCTCGGAATCTTCTTGGCAATCCTGGGTACCGACGTGATCGTGGCGATCGGCGCGAAAGTGATTCCCCAGCTGGTCGGAGTCTCTGTGGATGCCCGGGTGCTCGCCTTTACGGCCGCTCTGAGCTTGATCACGGGACTGCTGTTTGGTTCGGTCCCCGCCCTGCGGATCTCGGCGATTACACTGCAC
The DNA here is from genome assembly GCA_030040855.1 of Terriglobales bacterium. Classification (GTDB taxonomy): domain Bacteria; phylum Acidobacteriota; class Terriglobia; order Terriglobales; family Acidobacteriaceae; genus JAFAGX01. Next base: position 3,699 of record JASHSL010000060.1, on the reverse strand, counting down.
GACGCACTGAAGCAAGGCGCCCGCAGCGCCTACTCGCCTCACAAGACCTTCCAGCACGCTCTGGCGGCGAGCGAAATTGCCCTGGCTCTGGTTTTGCTCGCCGCAGCCGGCCTGCTGCTTCGCAGCTTCAGCAAACTACGTGCGGTCAATCCTGGTTTCCGCTCCGATCACCTGCTCACCATGCGGATTGGCTTGTCATCAGCCAAGTATCCGCCTGGGAGCGCGAAACCGGTGGCTTTCTACCGAGAGCTGCTCGCCCGCATTAATGCCTTGCCCGGGGTGGAATGCGCAGGGGCAGTGAGCATACTGCCGCTCGGGGGCGATTTCGATACGGCAGGTACCGAGCCCGAAGGAGTGGCTTTCGGTCCGGGCGAAATGCCTTACCCCGAACGTTACATCGTTACCCCGGGATATCTGTCCGCTTTGCGGGTCGCTTTGCTGCGCGGGCGCCTACTCAACGAGGCAGACACCGAAAGCGCGCCTCTGGTCGTCCTGGTGTCTGAAACGGCAGCCGAACGCTGGTGGCCACACCAGGACCCCATTGGCAGACGGGTTAAGCTGCCAGGTTTTGACCAGGGGCCCCGGCCGTGGCGCACCGTGGTCGGCGTCGTCGAAGATGTCAAACAGGCAGGGCTCGATGCGCCGCACACCATGCAGATTTATCTTGCACATGCGCAGTACGGCAACGGTTTTCTTACGCTGGTGGTGCGCACCAAGTCGGATCCGCTAAGCCTGACTGGGCAGGTTCGGCAGCAGATTCTGAAGATGGATCCGGACCAAGCGGCTTCGGACATAGCCAGCATGGACCAAGTGCGTTCCGATTCCGTCGCTGCCCAGCGATTCTCGGCGGCTCTGCTGGGCACGCTAGCCGCTCTCGGCCTGCTTCTGGCATCGGTGGGAGTCTATGGAGTTCTCTCCTATGGAGTATGGCAACAGAGGCGCGAGATTGGAATTCGCATGGCCCTGGGAGCGTTGCAGAACGATGTCTTGTCCCTGGTGGTGGGCCACGGCATGAAGCTGCTGCTGACCGGAGTGGGCGCCGGCATCGTCGCCGCCTTGCTCCTGACCCGCCTCATGTCCGGCTTGTTGTTTGGCGTGAGTGCCAGCGATCCGGTGACCTTCGGCGGGGTTGTCCTATTTCTTGCGATGGCGGCAATGTTGGGATGCTATCTGCCCGCGCGACGGGCAGCCAAAGTAGACCCGATGGTTGTTTTGCGCCAGGAGTGAGGTCGAAAACCATGGAAAGCTTGCTACAAGACATTCGCTACGGCCTGCGCATGTTGCGTAAAAGTCCGGGATTCACTGCGGTTGCGGTCGTTGTCCTTGCCCTCGGCATTGGCAGCACGGCCGCAATCTTCAGCGTCGTGGACCGAGTTCTCCTCCATCCTTTGCCCTATCGGGATTCGGATCGGATCGTGGTCCTCGCACAGACGGAGCGCAGCACCGGGGGCGTCGGAGAAGATTCGTCGCCCGCCAACTACCTGGATTGGGTAGCGGAAAATCATGTCTTTTCGCAAATGGCGGCATCGCGAGGCTGGCCGGTGACTCTGACGGGCGGGGATCACCCAGAACGAATCCAAGGCACGATTACGACCGCGAGTTTCTTTCCGCTGTTTGGCACGAATCCCATGCTGGGGCGTCCCGTGCTTCCGGACGACGAGAAGGCGGGCAGCGATCATGTCGTCGTCCTGAGCTACGGGCTCTGGAAGCGACGGTTTGGTTCCGATCGCACGTTGCTGGGTCGCAACATCACCCTGGACGGGGAATCCTATACGGTGGTTGGCGTGATGCCACCGGACTTTGGGCCGGACAGCTACGGCGAGCTCTGGCTGCCATCGCGCTGGGGCGTTCCGCCCCATCCGCTGAACCCAGGTCACGATCCCCGACAGTTCCGGGGTCGAAATTATCTGGACGTGTGGGCCCGCCTCAAGCCGGGACTAAGCCTCGAAACCGCCAGAGCCGAGATGGACGCAATCGCACGCCGACAGGAGAAGCAGTATCCGCAAGAGGACACGGATCTCGGAATCAGCGTCGTGAGTTTCAAAGACAGCGTCGTCGGGGACATTCGCCCCGTTCTGTTCGTCTTGCTCACGGCGGTCGGCTTCGTGCTGCTGATTGGATGCGCGAATGTGGCCCACCTTCTGCTGGCCCGCGCAACCACGCGATTGCGGGAAGTCTCCATTCGCTCGGCTCTGGGCGCAAACCGTCTGCGGCTGGTCCGACAGTTGCTCACCGAGAGCATCCTACTGGCGATGGCGGGGGGAACCCTTGGCGTGCTGCTGGCGGCATGGGCAGTGCCCACGCTGTTGGCCATGAGTCCTCCTGATATACGCGACTTCGCCCATATCGGGATCAACTGGGAGGTTCTCGGTTTCAGCCTTCTGGCTTCCTTGCTCAGCGGACTTCTATTTGGCCTGGCACCTGCCCTCCACTCCTACCCCGTCAATTTGTCGGGCGCATTGAAGCAGGGGGAGCGTGGGAGCACCGGTACCCACGCCCGAACGCGTTCCGCGCTGGTGGTGGGTGAAATCGGGCTGTCCCTCGTTCTCCTGGTTGGCTCCGGGCTCCTGGTCAAAAGTTTTGTTCGCCTGATGCGCGTCGATCCCGGCTTCAATCCCAACCGCTTGCTTGTCTTCAGCGTGGGTCTTCCCACCTCCAGCACGCCCGCAGAGCAAGATCAGTTCTATCGCGAAGTCGTGAGCCGCCTGGAGGCAACAGCCGGGGTCGAGTCGGCCGCCGCTGTGAGTCGGCTCCCGCTTTCCGGTGGAAACAGCTCGCGTAGCTTCAATCTCCCGGGGGACAGTAAGGAGTATGAAGCCGACATCCGAGTCAGCACACCCAACTATTGGCGCACGATGAGCATTCCCTTGTTGAAGGGACGTGCTCTCACGCCCCAGGACGCACAGAGTTCCGTCGAAGTCGCGGTCATCAATCTGGCTCTTGCCCGCGACGCCTTCCCCGGACAAGACCCCATCGGCAAGTACATTGTCAATTTCGGTCCCGCGCAGGACAAGATTCAGATCGTTGGCGTGGTGGGAAACGTGCATCATGTCGGGCTGGAGACCGCCCCGCGCCCGGAGATTTACCTTCCCTTCGGGCAGGCGCACTGGCCTTCCGCCTATATGGTGGTGCGCAGTAAGATCCGAGATCCACTGGCGCTCGTCTCTGCCAGCCAAAGCGCCGTATGGGGCCTCAACCGGGATATTCCGCTGGCCAACATTCGCACCATGCAGGACCTTATCGCCAACGCCGTCCTGCGCCGAAAATTTACCATGCTGCTGCTTTCGATCTTTGCCGGATTGGCAATGTTGCTGGCCGCGATTGGCCTCTATGGGGTGATGTCCTACTCGGTTTCGCAACGCACGCAAGAACTCGGAATTCGCATGGCACTGGGGGCGGGAAAAACCGATGTGCTGCGACTCATCGTGGGCCAGGGAATGCGCTTAGCCGTCATCGGCCTGCTACTCGGTGTGACGGCTTCGATGGCAATGACAAGGTTGATGTCCGGTCTGTTGTTCGGAGTCGGCGCAGAAGATCCTGGGGTGATCGGCCTTGTCGCGGTGCTTCTTGGCGGGGTTGCGCTCGTCTCGAACGCCGTGCCGGCGCAGCGAGCTACGAAAGTCGAACCCTCGGCTGCCTTGCGCTACGAGTGAGGGAATTATGGCGACACTGCTCGATGACATCCGTTATGAGCTAAGA
>JASHSL010000059.1 GCA_030040855.1 Terriglobales bacterium | reverse complement strand
ATCATGAAGCCGCTACATTCTACGCGCTCTCGTTGCTCGCCTCTGAGGATAGTCTTGCCAACCGCAAACAGGCGGCTGCAATTTTAGAGAAACTCTTCGCCCTCGAACCCGATCATCCCGGCGTCGCCCACTATCTGATCCACAGCTACGATACGCCACAACTCGCCGAATTGGGCAATCCCGCCGCGCATCGTTATGCCCAGATCGCGCCCGCAGCTCCCCATGCGCTGCACATGCCGTCCCACATCTTCGCCCGCGTCGGCCTCTGGCAAGACGATATCAATTCGAATCTCGCTTCGATCGCAGCCACTCGCAGGGCTGTCGGCATGGGTATGGGCGGTAATGAAGAACACCAATTCCACGCAATGGACTTCCTGGTCTATGCCTACCTGCAAAGTGGGCGCGAAGCCGAAGCTCAAAAGATCATCGACGAGGTAAAGGCCATGACGCCTCGGCACCACATGTACGGCACGAATTTTGACCCGCGCATCGATGCCCAGGCAAGACTCGAGGCTAGTTATGCCTTAGAGCTGCACGAATGGAGCAACGCAGCCTCCTTGTCTCCGGTGGCTGGCGCACACTCGGAATACAATGCTGTAACGTTCTTGGCGCGCGCCATTGGCGCCGCCCGGATCGGGCAACTCGCAGAGGCCCGGAAAGACATTAACGAAATCCAGTCGATCGCCAAAACGTTGTTGGCGAAAGGGAGGAAGGGGCAAGCAGATTTCCTCGTTGGGCAGACTGCTGCACCATCGGCTTGGATCGCTCACGCCGAGGGCAAAGATGACGACGCGATCACTTTGCTCCGTCCGCTCGCAGATAAGGAGACCGAGGGGATGAGTCAGACGGGTTCCTTGCCCGCGCACGAAATCTTGGCTGACTTGCTGCTCGAAGCCAAGCGCCCGCAGCAAGCCTTAGACGAATATCAGAGTGACCTCAAGCTCAACCCCAACCGCTTCGCCGGACTTGCAGGAGCTGCCGCTTCGGCAGAACAGACTGGAAATCACAAAAAGGCCGCCGAGTACTATGCCCTGCTGCTCAAGGTTTGTGAAGGCTCGCATTCAGCGCGTCCCGAGCTCATTCGGGCCAAGGAGTCGGTGGCGCAAAGGTGGAGGTGACGGGGAAGGCTTAATTCCGGCAGCTTCTGGTCCCTTCCTCCATGCGAAGATCGCAGTAGGATTGGGCGGGGATTCCATGAACCAGGGCGAAACCAAGTTCAATCACTCCTGGTTCCCATGCCGTCCCCCAAGACTTCGCTTTTCGGCGACAGGAGGGAGGCCGGGTAAAATTGGCAAGCTTCCCTGCCCAGCGAATCGTCTTGCTCGCCTGCTGGCGGCATTGCGGCTGGCGCGTCGGTCATGCCTTGACTGGAAAATGCTAGCTTAGAAACAGCCTTTGAGGCGGCCGTTGCCTCAGCTTCGGGGACGAGCGTAGTCGCGGCTAGAAATCGGTACCCGTTTCCAAAAACGGTTGGCACGACCCGAGGGTTTCCCGTGTCATCGCGCAGCGCGCGGCGGACCTTATTTATGGCGGTATTGATGCTATGTTCGGTTTCGAGAAAGACGCTCATTTCCCCAAAGTCATTCGATGATGGCTTCGCGGCCTACGACTTTGCCTTGGTTTTCAACCAGCAAAGTCAACAATTCCATGGGAATCCGCTCGATCTTCTGAGGTCTGCCGTCACCCCTCAGCTGGCAGCGGTCGGGGTCCAGTTCGAATTCGCCAAAGCGAATGACCGGTTGGCGCACACCAGACTACTCAACTCAAAAGACAGCAGTTGAGAAATTGTCGCGAGGGAAGCGGGGCTGCCCGGTGGCTTGGACGATCGGCTCGGTTACGATCATTGGCTATCCCCCCGGCAATAAAGCCTAGGTAGCCTCGAATGGTGGTCGGCACAGAGGCGAGCGGGATCAACGACCAATGTTGGGATAGACCTCGAAGGCGTTCGCCTGACTTACGCATTCCTCGTTTCGCGACCCCAGTCAGATGGTCGTAGGATCGGGTTTCGACGGGCTCAAAACGGGCCTTGGTCAGCAGGCGACCATCACCGTAGGCCCCCTCGTAAGTTAGTGAATGGTTTTGGTCTTGCGCGACATATAGTCCATGAGGAGATACTGGCCTAGGGTGTAGGGCGTGGTGAAATAGGCTTTTCCGCGGCACAGCTCCGTGACTTTCTGCACGAACTGGATTAGACCATAATCGGACGCCAGCATGAAGGTATTGATCAGAATGCCGGCGCGCTTGCACTTCGATACCTCTTCCAGGGTTTGGCTGACCACCAGCGGATCCAGGCCGAATGCGTTCTTGTAAATGCGCCCATCTTCGAGCGTCAAGGCCGAGGGTTTGCCATCCGTGATCATCACAATCTGCTTCATGTCTTTCCGTTGGCGCTGCAGTACGCGCTGCGCCAGCCGCAAGCCCTCGCGGGTGTTGGTGTAATACGGCCCAACCTTCACGCGTGCCAGCTGCGAGAGCGGCACCTCTTCCGCCGAGTCATGGAACAGAATCAAGCTCAGGGAGTCCCCCGGGTACTGGGTACGAATGAGATGGGAGAGCGCCATGGCCACTTTCTTGGCCGGGGTGAAGCGGTCCTCTCCATAGAGAATCATGGAGTGGGAACAATCGAGCATTAACACGGTGGCGCAGGAGGACTGGTATTCGCACTGGTGAACCTGCAGATCCGAGTACTCGATGTTGAGCGGAAGGGTCAAGCCCTCCCGCTCGATGGCGCTCGAAAGAGTTGCGGTGATATCGAGGTTGAGGGTGTCGCCAAATTCGTAAGGCCGGGAGGCTCCGCTGGCTTCGATCCCGGTCGCCATATCCCGCGTATCGTGACGGCCGAAGCTCGATCTGCCTAACGACCCCATGAGATCGCGCAGGGATTTGAAACCGAGGAAATCGAGACTCTTATCGGTGATTTCGAATTTGACCTGCTGCTGGGCCTCCCCTACCTGCCCCCCGACGCTGGGGGAGCGGGCCGGGTCATGCGGCGTATCGAAGTTGAGGTAATCTTCCTGCTGCAAGCGCTCGAGCAAACGATCGAGCAGCTCCTCCAGGGTTCCATCCATGCGCATTTGCTCAAGGCGCTGGCGCAACTCTTCTTCCGGCCAATCGCTCTCGAGCAACGCCTGCTCGATGGCGCGCCGCAGATCATCCAAGTTCTGCACCCTGTCGTCCAAATCGTCATAGAGATAACTGGGGAAACCGCTTTGCAGCAGGAAATCCGCCAGCGCACCGAGCAAATCCTGCAGGCTGATTTCGCTGGCTGGATCGGGAACGTATTTGGAGTAACGGATGCGCTTCATAATTTGACGGCTGCGCCCGCTGCCTTGAGGCAGTGAACTGAGTCTGCCGGTCGGTCCCGAACTCGAGATTCCGTCTTGCGCGGGAGTCCTAATTGTACGGTCGCTTCCCTCGCAACGGCAGATCCTCACGCTCAAAATTCTTCTCGGCAACCTTGGGAGGCTTCTCGCCGGCGGTAAATACCCGATCTTCGTTGCGCCCAATACGCTTATGGGCGTGCAGGCCCTCGAGCACGAATTCCGCGGCTGAAACCTGAGTCTCCGGGGCATCCTTGGGTCCGACGTTCAGCTTCACCAGTTTTTCCATCAAACCCTGGATACCGCGCAGACCTTGCAGCGACTCGGACGCGCTCGCCGTGTCTTCCAGCTGAATCTCGCCGCCCAGATCGAACCACTGCACGATCTGATTCATATCCGTGCCCTTGAAGACGTTGTCGTAGGTCTTGGCGACGGCGGTGCGAATCAGCTCGCGTCCCACATTGTCCGCACCTTTCATCTCGCCCTCGTACTCCAATTCGAGTTTGCCGGTAATCGCCGGCATGGCGGCGTAGACGTCTCCGACACGGGGCACAACCAGCCTCTCGTTATGCTGAATCGCGCGACGCTCGGCATTAGAGATCACATTCTCCATACACGAGATCGGCAGGCGTTGGCTGACCCCGGAGCGCTTGTCGATTTTCTTGTCCTCGCGGGCGCTGAATGCAATGCGTTCGATCACTTCCTGCACGTATTTCGGAATGTGCAGCTTGTACCCGTTGCGCTGCGTCCAAGCCTCCTGCGCCGTAATCGCAATTCCCTCTTCGAGGGTGGCGGGATAATGGGTGCGAACTTCCGACCCAATGCGGTCCTTGAGCGGGGTAATGATCTTTCCCCGGGCGGTGTAATCTTCCGGATTCGCGCTAAACACCAAAACCAGGTCGAGCGGCAACCGGATGGGATAGCCCTTAATCTGGACGTCGCCCTCTTGCATGATGTTGAACAGTCCAACCTGAATCTTGCCCGCCAGGTCGGGCAATTCGTTGATGGCAAAAATGCCGCGATTCGCCCGCGGAAGCAAGCCATAATGAACCGTCAGTTCGCTGCTGAGCTGGTGACCACCACGGGCCGCCTTGATGGGATCGATGTCTCCGATCAGATCGGCAATGGTCACATCCGGGGTGGCTAACTTTTCGACGTAGCGCTCCTCCGGCGTGAGGTAGGCAATGGCAGCATGGTCGGCATGTTGGGAAACGAGCTCGCGACACTGGCGACAAATCGGGGCATAGGGGTTGTCGTGAATCTCGCAGCCGGTAAGATACGGCATTTGCGGGTCCAGTAAGGTGGTCAAGGCCCGCAGAATTCGGCTTTTGGCTTGGCCACGAAGACCGAGCAAGATAAAGTGATGGCGGGAGAGGATGGCGTTGACGATCTGCGGTACAACCGTATCGTCGTATCCCACAATGCCGGGAAAAATGGGTCCGCCGTGACGCAGTTTCTCAATCAGATTGCCGCGCAACTCGTCCCTGACTCGTCGAGTTCGTAGGATTGATTCCGAGAATGGACTTTGGCGTAACTCGCCGAGCGTCCGAGGAAGACTCATGATTGGAAACCCCCAGGCAGAACAGCTCCGTGCCTCGATTATACGCCCGCTTGCCTAACCTGCATGACCGTTGCCTCCGGCCTTCCGGCGCACGTACACGGTACGGCGCATGCCCGGCAAGATGCTCTCGAAGAAAGCAATGACGGCTTCCAAGCGTTCCCCTTCCGACTTCATAGCCAGAAGCGATTGTTTGAAATCGAGATCGAGCGGCAAGGCTCCGGCTAAGTGAAAGGAGAGCTGCTGCCGGTCGATCGCAGCGGCGTCCTCCGGGACCGCCCCCACCAAAGTCATGATCTCACCATGCAAGGTCATGGCCTGCTGAATGCGTTCCGGGCCAGCCGCGCCGGCTTCGTCGTGCAAATACAACACTTCTGCCTGCAGAAAGGATCTCTCCTGGCTGACCTGGATGACTTCGAAGCGCTCGCGCCCCTGGGTGACGATGTCCATGCGGCCGTCGTCATATTTCTTGGTGACGGTAACGATTTCTGCGGTACAGCCGATGTCGGCGATCCCGCCCTCCTTGGCTCGCACCACACCGAAAACCTGATTCCGCTCCAGGCATTCTAGGATCATTTCTTTATAGCGAGGTTCAAAGATGTGCAGAGGGAGAGGTGTGCCGGGCAACAGAACCAAGTCTAGCGGGAAGATTGGCAAGAACGGGCTCACGCATGACCCCCGAGATTTTCAGACAAGCTGCGGACCGGCATGCTTGATTGTACGCCCCGCGACCCGGCGAGGTAGCTCAGCAAGCCTCTTGACTACGGCCCGGGGAAAGACTAGAAGCGCTGCATGGACCTTTTGGGCAAAGTCGTGGTGGTAACCGGGGCCTCGATGGGCATTGGAGAAGCCATCGCCAAGATCTTCGCCGATCACGGTGCCGGGGTGGTCTTGCTCTCTCGGGATGCCGGGCGCGCCGAGGCCGCCCGTCATCGGGTGGGACACTGCGAACGTACCATCGCCCTGGCCTGCGACGTTCGCCATCGCGAGGAGATCGACCGTGTCCTCGGCTTGACCCTACATCATTTCGACCGCCTCGATATCTGGGTGAATAACGCCGCACACGGGCTGGTGAGCTCGGTCGCAAGCGCTCCCATGACCGAGGTTCGCAACCTGTTTGACACCAACTTCTTCGGCGCGGTAGAAGCCATGGCAGCGGTCGTCGCCCTCATGAAGCAGCAAGGCGGGGGAACCATCATCAACATTTCAAGCGTCGCCGGGCACATTCCCTTGCCCTTCTCCGGCTTCTATAGCGCCAGCAAGTTTGCCCTGAACGCAATCGGCAAGGCTGCTCGCATGGAGCTTGCCAGCTCACGCATCCACGTGCTGACGGTATGCCCCGGCTATGTCAGAACCAACTTCTCCGCCAACGCCATCCGCCCCGACCGATCGCAAGAGAGCCGCCCGGCCTGGGTGCGCGGAATTTCCGCCGAACGGGTCGCCCGGGCCGTGCTCCGCGCTTACCAGCGGCAAAAACGGGAAGTGGTCGTGCCTTGGTCCATGCACCCGGTAATTAAGCTTTATCAGCTGTTTCCGGGACTCGTGGAATGGGGAATGGCAAACAGGTTGATGCGCCGAGAACAAACGGCGAGATCTTCAACCCAAGAAACGACCTAAAGGCGCTTTCTCGTTTTCCTCTAGGCTTCCGACTTCAGCTCCTCGAGCATCCCTGTCATCTCCGACTGCGCATGAGCATTGCCCGTGCGCCGTGCGGAGGCGATGCCGTCCACCAGCATCCTCTTGGCCTCCTCCTTCTGCCCGGCACTGACCAGGGCCTGCGCAGCCATGAAGTAGCCTGCCGTGTAATCGGGATGAAGGGAAAGGAGCTTGGCAAACTCCTCGAGCGCACGGTCGAACTGGCCGGCGTTCACATACTCCATGGCTAGTCCGTATCGCGCAAACGCGTCGTTCGGATTCTGCGCCAGAACTTGATTGAGCATTAGCGTACGATCCATCGGTAGGCTCTCAGGGGGAGATTCGTCTTCAGCTTAACAAACCAACTGGAATCCTTGCCACGATTCTCGGACGCTGCTCCTTGCGACGATCCTTTTCGTCCTGGCACCAGGCTTGGACAGGGAATCTGCAAATTCGGCTGGACCGACACCGCAGCAAGGTCTGCTCGAGCGAACCACTCGCGCCAAGAATCTTGGTCCCTAGTAGCGAGGCCCACCTTCTGGCTGTAAAATAGGCGGAATTCGGAGGAAAGGTGGCCTGCCCGTTCTTCCTGCCGAAAACTCGCTTCGAGGATGGTGGCTGGCTTCACCCCTCGCGGTTACCCCTAGGCGCAGGATGGCGGGGTGAATGCCGGGCCTCCGGACAGCCAGGCATCGAGCCAAGCAATGACGAGCTGCGCGAGTTGTGCAATCTGGGATACGCCTCGAGTTGTCCGCGACTGCCTCGGGAACGTAGCTGCGATGCGGTCCGATTCTCGGTGGCCAGCGACAGTTCGGATCGGGTGACGATCTGTTTTGTTTTGGAGTCGGCTCATCGTCCGGCCGGACAGGGATTGCTGGTCTACGATCCCACGCTGGCCCAATGGATCTCAGCTCATCCCGACCTGCGGATTCAGAGGATGGCCGAATGTTACGTGGAGACGTATTTGCAGCATCGAATCACCCCTCGATCCCCAACGCTTTGAACCCACTTCCATGAACCCCGACAGTGCTCTCGCCGCGCGGCCGGTCCGCGATTCGCAGTCGGAAATGGCCGAGATTGTTCTGCCCAACGATGCCAACCCGCTCGGGGCATTGCTCGGCGGACGCCTCATGCATTGGATCGATCTGGCAGGCGCCATGGCAGCCCACCGTCATTCGCGAAACTATGCCGTGACTGCATCGATCGACCACCTGGATTTTCTGGTTCCGGTGCACGTTGGAGACTTGGTGATCTTGAGATCTTCGGTCAATCGTGCGTTTCACAGCTCGATGGAAGTGGGAGTCAAAGT
>JASHSL010000058.1 GCA_030040855.1 Terriglobales bacterium | reverse complement strand
CTAGATTGCTGACGCGCTAGACGCACCGCTCTAGCAGGACATTCAGCGGGCGTCCGCTGCGCGGTTCAGTGATTACCCACCCTTGTGCTCTGCAAACACCAGCGCTTCTTTTTGACGACCAAAGTCGATCTCTGTGAGCACTCCACTATTGCTGCTCGTTGCTCGGGTCACGATGCCCCGCCTCTTGCGTTGCCTCGCCTTGCCCTCTCCCTCTTAGTCCGAGCAAGATACGAACAACCCGGGCTTGAAGTGGGCGGCGTCGTGAGCGTCGCTCAGAGGATGGTCAAAGGCTTCCGCAGAGCGCCGCAAGACTGAACTCCGATACTTTTCATGCTACTATTTTCCCCTCATGTCGTGCCGTGCCCTCTCGACCTTGCCACTCGCGCTGGCTGCTCTGATGGCGTTCACCGCGGGTGCTTCGTCCGCCGATGAGATCGGTCAGCCTGCCCCGCGCTTCCATGCAAAAACTACGACGGGCGAACAATTCAACAATGCCTCGGTGAAAGGCAAGGTGGTCCTGTTCGAATTCTGGACCACTTGGTGCAAGTATTGTGAAGCGGAAGCCGCAATCGTCGATGGTATCGCCAAGGAGTTCGGGGACAAGGGCCTGATTGTGCTCGCAGTGGATGTTTTGGAGCCGGATCCAAAGGTGAAGAAATACCTCGCCGACCATCCGCGCTCTGTTCCCGTAGTGCTCACGAAAGACACCAACCTGGCGGCCATGTCTAACGCGCAGAGCTATCCAATCTATGTGGTGATCGACCGGGACGGCAACATCGCCGGCGAGCGACGCGGAACGGCCGGGGAGACAGGATTGCGGCAAATGCTCCGGCGCGCCGGATTGGAATCCAAGGAAGCGCAGCAAGAATAGGCGGGCAAGCGAATCTTCAGCCTACTGTTGAACTGTTAAGAATCTGCAAGCAATGGTTTCAGCGATTTCCGAGTATCGCCAGGCAGATCGTGGCTAATTTGCTGGCAGAATGGTTGCATTTTACGACTCGAGCTGCCTGTCGCAGGGCCATAGTGATCAGCCATGAGTGCCGTTGCTGATGATCCCACGGTCGTATTGGATCGGGAGTCTGAGCGTAGCCACGACCCATCCGGCCCGCGCATCCGATGCCCGCTCTGTGGCTGGTCACCGCGCAAGCACGATCTGTGGTCTTGCACCTGCGGCCATAGGTGGAACACGTTTGATACAGGAGGAGTGTGCCCCTCCTGCCTCCAGCAGTGGGCTGAAACCCAGTGCCTGTTCTGTAGCCGCTGGTCGCTACACTCGCTCTGGTATGCACCGTGATCTCCAACCCCAATACGCGGTCAAACATTCGGATATGAGCGGTGCCGGAGCAGGTCATTCTCGCTGAGGATCTAACGGGTAAGGGGCACACATTCAGGCTTCTTGGCGACAGGGACTGGGTTGCCCTGTTTGTGAACATGGAGAAATGAAGGTTCCCCGCAACCCGCAATCTGACACCGAAGACAAACATGCGAAAGGAATTCCAGAGGAAGCTGAACGGAGATGAGTTGCGGAAGGATGCCAGTGCATTCTTCACGCTGCCGTTCGACACGCGAAATGTCTGGGGCAGGGCCGTCAAAGTGACCATCAATGGGTACACCTGGCGCAGCACGGTTGGGAACCGGAGTGGTCGGCAGTACATTGTTGTGAATGCCGAAGCGCGGAAGAACGCAGGCGTAAAGGCGGGAGATTCTGTCACCATCACACTTGAGCCGGATACAGAGAAGCGGGAGATCGCAATTCCACCGCAACTGCGAGAGTCACTGGGCGCGAAACTTACGCAGAAGCTCGACCGCCTACCATTCACCCACAAGAAAGCATTCATCGTGTGGTATTCCGAAGCAAAAAAGGAAGACACCCGCGCGCGCAGGGTAGCAAAGATGAAGCAGATGCTCTCCGCGGGGAAGGTGATTAGCTAAGGGGCCGGACGGCCATCCTCAGGTTCGGTCCTGAAAGGATTAAAATTCCGCTGGAGGTTTGCATATGTCGGTCAGCAGCATAACTTCAATGGACAAGCTAAAGGCCGCCCTCGCCCGCTACCGCCAGATCCAACTGAGCGTCATCGGTAGGAAGACTGGGCAGACGGTCTCGATTCCGGTCTGGTTCGTGCTGGAGGGCGAGAAGGTATACCTCCTTCCGGTGAAGGGATCGGACACGCAGTGGTACAAGAACGTGCTCAAGAACCCATCGATTCGCATCGATGCGCGGGGCGTGGAGGCAGAGTTCCGGGCGACCCCCATCACTGAGGCCAAGACATTAAAGTCGGTGATTGAGAAGTTTCGCGAGAAGTATGGTGCGGGAGACGTAAAGAAGTATTATTCGAATTTCGATGTGGCGGTTGTGGTCGAATTCGGGTAAGACTCAGTTTTCTTGACTCAGGCGCAATCCTGGCCAGTTACACGCGTCGAACACCCTGGCCGGTTGACCGACTCTCGCAGCCACAATGTTTTTTAGGCGCGGTGGTTCCCCAGACCGTCAACTTGCTGCATCGTGGATAAGAGCTCCGCCTTGTTGCACTACTCCTAGGACCTTATCCGGCTCTGGTTCCGTCCGGGATAGGTGTTTCTGGCATCGCCAGCACGGGAGTGATTCCATCCTGATAGCCAAGGTCGAATAACATTCCCTCAGAAACCATTCCCGCCATTTTTCGCGGCGCAAGATTCACAACAAACAAAGCCTGCTTACCTTCGATCTCGTGGGGGTTGGGACGCTCGCGTTTCAGTCCGGCAAGAATCGTACGCTTGTGGTCACCAAAATTGACTGCGAGGGCGACCAGTTTGTCAGAATTCGCGACATCGGTCACAGACAGAATTGTGCCAACCCGCACGTCAATCTGGTTGAGAACTTCGAGCGGGATCGGGGGTTTGACCTTCGCTGGTATCATCTGTCGATTTTACGCGCCGCTCCGCGCCCGCCCTCTTCCAAGTATTGACAGATCACGAAGGCTGATCGAATCGTTACCGCACCCTGCTAGGTTGCGCTTAGCGGGAAACTCTGGGCAACCCGCGAGAAGTATCGCTGGGAGAGCAATTTTAGAAGATGTATTTGACGCTCACCTGAATTTGACGTGGGGGCCTGTCTCCGTAGGAATTCGCCGAGAGAATGGAGCCAAAATTTCCCGCCGGGCAGAGCAGGCTGGCGTTCTGTGCGCAGGCCGTCAGGTCAAATGTATGGTCCGGGATGTCGAAGTTGGGGTGGTTTAGCAGATTGAAAAACTCCCCGCGCAACTGCAGGCGATGGCTTTCAGTATGGAGCGGAATACTCTTGGCCAGGAAAAAGTCGAGATCGGTCAAATCGGGTCCAGTGAGGACGTTGCGCCCCTCGGTGCCAAACGCAGGCCCAAAGGGTTCGGCGGGTGGTTCAGCAAACGCACACTGGTTGTACCAATTTTGCGGTGTGCCCACCTGAGCGGGGGCTTGGCAGGTTGGGTTCCCCGGCACGGGCCCGCCTTTCGCTGGGTCCCCAACCAGGTCTGGCCGCTCCGGGTTGCCGAAAGCCGCAGCGGAGGCGGCGGGTGCTCCGGGTAGAACCACGGTAAAAGGAGACCCGCTCTGCGCTGCGAGGATTCCTCCTGCTTGCCAGTTGTCCAGGAGTCTGCGGCTCCAACCCGGGCCCTGGGTCCACATGCGGCGAAGCGGCAAGTCGTACAGGAAGCTCAGAGACAGCCGGTGGCTAGCATTGAAGTCGGAGGGGCCGCGGTCGGCGCTCGGATTCTGCGAGTCCTGCGGCAAGCCGGAGCCGGCGCTGCCCCCGAAGATCGAAGAAATATCGTCAATCGATTTGGAGTATGTATAGGCAGCCAGAAACGCCAGGCCGTGGCTCAGACGTCTCTCCGAGCGGAATTGCAGCGACTGATAGGAACTGTCAGCCTCGGATTCCACGAACAGGACCGACGAAAATTGTCCGTAGGGCGGACCGGTCAAGGGATTCGCCTGGTTGCGATCGATTACGTTCGCCAAACGGGTGCCCTTCGATCCGACGTAGGCCAGATCGATCACCCAATTGGGACCGACTTCGTATTGCAAGTCGGCATTCCACTGCTGCATGTACCCGTCGCGAAAATTCGGTGAGATCATGTTGCCCTGGACCACCCCCGACTGCCGGCCGGTCTGGCTGAGGATGTTCTGAACCGTGCACAAACCACCCGGGCAGGTGGGGGTTTGAAAATATGCCGCTAAGTCGTAAAACGGCGGGTTGATGCGAGGAAGAATGTTGATATTGGCTATGGGAACGTCGTAGAAGATGCCGTAGGCGGAGCGCACCACCCAGCGCTCGGATTTCATCGGCCGCCAGGCAATTCCAATCCGCGGAGCGATATCGCCGTAGCTGGGACTGTAGGTCGCGCGGGGAATTCCGTTGGTTCCCACCACTGTGAACTTGGGCGTAGCCGAGCAGGGTTCGGGGCAGGGAATAAGCTCGGGAACGCTGAATCGGTTGAGCGCTTCGACCGGCGGGCTGTTGAACTCATACCGCAGACCTACGTTCAGCAAAAGACGAGGGATCACGTGGATGTCATCTTGCACATAGGTGCTGACGCCGTGGCTGCGCAGGCTGTTGTAGGTGTTGCCGCTCACTGCTAGCGCGTAGTCGGGAACGGCGGCGAGCAATTGCGCAAGCGAGCAAGTCAAAGGATCATCGGGCGGAGCCCCGGTGCAGGGAGTCGGATTGCCGCTAGCGCCGAGGATGCTGGCGGCCGTCTGCCCTAGGAAGAACCAGTCGCCGCGCGCCAGAAAATCGAGGTAATTGTCGATGCGAACGTGCCGACCATCCGCCCCGATCTTAAACTGGTTGCGGCCGACCGTCCAAGCCACGTTGTCAGACAGTTGAAGCGTGGTGTCGTGACGCTCCTGCGGATAGTTGACGGGTTCACCGATGCCGTCGAAGCTGATGACATTGATATTGGGCGCTCCCAGGTCTACCGGGTTGGTCAGAACGTCAGGAAAGCCCAATTGTGCGCTGATGTTGTCACCGGTGTTCTGCTGCAGCACGGTGGCGCGCATGCGAATGAACCCCAGGCGGAATTCATTGAGCACGCTGGAGCGAAAGATGTGGGTCCATTGCAGCCCGGCGTTCTGTCCGTGATTCAGGGTGTAGCTGCCGTAGCCGGGCAGCGAGGTGAAGGCATTGACCGGGTCGAACGGACTGAACAGACTTTCCTCCGCCAGCGAGTAGTGCAAAGAAATGGTATCGGTGGAGGTGGCGTGCTCATCCACCTTGGCGGTGATCAAATTGACCGTGTTGCGGATGACCGGAGAAGAGACAAAAGTATTAGAGGTCGTCAGGTCCGTGCCGACATTGGCGGCGGGATAAAGGCGGAATACGTTCTGGCCGATCTCGCAGGAGGGGTTGAGCGGGCATCCAAACAGACTCTGTGCCAAGCCTTGTGCGTCCTGCCACTGCACCTTGGAAGGCACGGTAGCTTCCCGCGTGGTCGCCTGCCGCAAACGCAATCCTTCATAGGAAACGAAGAAAAAGCTCCTGTCCTTGCGAATCGGTCCGCCCAGGGTTCCGCCAAACTGGTTGCGATCGAAGCGCGGGATGGGGCCACATGTGCCGGGAATTGAGGCCGGAGTACAGCTGGGAAAGTCGAAATAATTCTTGGCGTCCATTTCGCGGTTGCGAAAGTACTCGAACAGAGTGCCGTGGAACTGGTTGGTGCCGCTTTTTAAAATGACGTTGACTTGGGCACCGCTGGCATGGCCGAACTCGGCGGAGTAATCGCTGGACTGCACCTTGAATTCCTGGATGGCGTCGATGGAAGGAAGAGCAACATACTGATTAATGTAGGGATCGTTGTTGTCTACCCCGTCCAGAAGAAAGTTGTTCGACTGTTCGCGCGCGCCGTTGACGCTGATGGCGCCACCTTGCGTCGAGTTTTGCGAGCCTTCCGCCGGCAGATGACTTCCCGGAACCAGCAGGGCAAACGACAGGAAGTTGCGCTCATTGAGCGGCAGCTCCTGGACCAGGCGATTGTTCACCACCTGGCCAACGGTGGAGGTGTCGGTCTGCACGATGGGAGGCGTGTCGGTGACATTCACTTCCTCGGTTACCGCGCCAACCAGAAGTGCGAAATCGAGGCGCACTGTCTGATCCACGTCCACAGTGACGTTGTGGATCACGCTGCGGCGAAAGCCTGCGCTCTCGACGGAAACCGAATAACGGCCCGGGGGCAGAAGTGCAACCGTGTAGTCGCCGTCGTCATTGGTCACGGCGTCGCGGACGGCATTGGTCGCTTCGTTGCGCACCAACACACGCGCCCCCATGACCACCGCCCCAGAAGGGTCCGTAATTGTGCCGGTGATCGTGCCGGTAGGACTGGTGGCAAAGAGCGGTGAAGCCATCCATAGTACCAATAAGCAACTAGCTTGCAAGCAGCGGCGAGCCATAAATTATCCCCAGCGACGCCCCTGACTAACCAATGTAACGGAGTGCGACGAATTTCTCAACGAGAGCGAGGTGTGATGTCGGCCAACACCCACTCAATCCGATCCACTTCTTCACGAATCACCCGGATGGCTTGCTGATTACCCGGGCACGACAGGGGTGCGATTGCTTCTGCCGCGCGGCGAATTTTGCAGTTGCGATCCCGAATCAACTCAATTCTTGCGAAAGTCTCCGCTCGGTGTTGGCAAACGTTTCTAGCCAGCTTGAAAGCCACCCAGGCAAATGCGATGCCGAACAGCAACTCAATTGGAAGCCGATCGGTTGCGCCATCAAAATCAAGGAACGCTAAGCGATAGACGGCTTCGCCAAGGCCCAGTGAAGCAAATATTACTCCAATTCCAATCAACCGCAGCGTCAAACGGTCGATGGGTCGAAGCGCGACAAACGACTGTTTGCCACCGTTCGGTGCGATTACCATGGTTCCCCCAAATTGTGATCCGAGATAAATTCGAAAAAATGCCACACCGTGCTATTTTTGCGGGCATTCACTGCACCGAATCTGCCTTCGAAACGAGCAACGGTGAATCTTTGATTGTCCTCTACATAGCCTATTCTAGCGACTTGCGGAATCGCAAGAGACTAATGCCGAGCATCGAGAGCGCAGAAATGCCCGTCACCCCTAGCTTGAACCAAAGGACCCAAAGCCCGCCTGCTTTGACTTAGATGCCGCGGAGAATCAGGGCAGCATGACCAAGTGGGTTAGCGTGTTTTTGCTTGGCGAGACTATGGATCACAAAATCCCCAACCCTTCAAGCGGCGAGCAAAAAGGTCGTGATTCCAATTGCTGAGGTCGTGACAAGTTCGCGAGAACATTGCAAACCACAACGTCCCCCCCGAGCGACTAGGCTGGCATAGACAACCCATAAGCAGATAAGGGGCTTTGGCGAACAGCCAACAGGATAGGCTGAAGACTCGGTAGCATCTCTCCTATATCATAAGAGTTCGGGCCGCCTGAATGGTTTTGGCCTGCAAGCCCAGTGGCTAAGATCGCATGGAAGGCCGATGTGCTACGTCTCTACGGGAGTGACCAAGTCGCCGCGTTCAAAGCTGGCGCGAAGCGCGATACCCCATTGATCAAGGAGGAGGCGTTCCTGTGTTTCCTCTGATTTGGAGCTTGCTAAAGCCGTACCGCCTCAACCTGATCGTTATTCTGCTGGCCATGGTACTGCAAATGGTTACCAGCGTAGCGGTGCCCTGGCCCCTAAAGATCATCCTGGACAATGTATTAGGTGAGCACAAGCTGCCAGGCTGGTTAGATGACTTTCTCCGGCCGTTCATGAGCAGCGGCACGAAAATGCAGATCGCCGCTGCTGCGGCGATTGTAGTAATTCTGATTGCTGTACTGGGGGCCATCGCCTCCTACGTGGCCGACTACTACACGACGAGCGTAGGGCAATGGGTAGCGAACGACCTCCGCCTCCGCACATACCACCGTCTGCAACAGCTCTCGCTCAATTACTACAGCACCCATGACATGGGGACGCTCTTAAGCACCATCACCGCGGACGTGCAGACCATCCAGGCTTTCGCGTCATCTTCGACGCTCGGGATTGTCGTGGACCTGCTTACTATCCTGGGAATGCTGGTGATTATGTTCTGGCTGAACTGGGATTTCACGCTCATTGCGGTCGCTATTACACCATTCATGCTGCTGCTGATCTGGCGCTTCAAAAAGGCTGTGAAAAAAGCCACCAAGGAAGTGCGCAAGCAGCAGAGTAACATCGTGGCCGTGGTGCAGCAGGGCCTTGAATCCATGAAAGTGGTGGAGGCATTTGGGCGACAAGATCTGGAACAGGAGGAGTTGAGCGAAGTCAGCAAGGCGACCGTGGAGGCCGCGCTGAAAGCGCGGCGCCTGAAGGCTTTGCTGTCTCCGACGGTGTCCGTCATCGTCTCTTTATGCACGGCTTTTGTGCTGTGGCGCAGCTCTTTACTGATCCTGAGAGGGGCCATGACCGCGGGAGCGTTAACGGTCTTTCTTTT
>JASHSL010000605.1 GCA_030040855.1 Terriglobales bacterium | reverse complement strand
TGGTATTGGCTTGGACGGCCATCCGGGCGCTTTCGCAGTACGGCAGAGTCGAAGCCGTACGACGCCCCGCCATCCTGACGGTGGCGCTGCTCATCACCCAGCTTTGCCTGGGATTTCTCGCTTTCTCGACCCGCGTCACCTGGGGCCGCGACGCGGTTCAGCCGGAGCTGCCCATGGTCCTCTCGACGGTGGCCCATGTCGCTGTCGGCGCCCTTCTCTTGGCTACGGTCGTAGTCTTGACAATCCAGATCTGGCGGCATGTACCGATCTCGTTCGCCGAACGCGTCCGCCACGAGCATCGGCCGGTGGCGGCATAGCGCTCTGCCTGCGGTCCCGATCTCTGCCATCGAGGGCCAATCCTTTCGCCGAGACTCGGTAGGACCGGAATGACAGGATCTTTGTAGGAGATGTCTAAGGTTGGGCCGAACCTGCGCAAGTACGGACCTTGCTTCGAGTTTCGATGGGCAGAGTGCCGGTCATGCCTAGAAAGTTTATGCACGAGAACCGGGAGATGGCGTGCTCTGCTACGGCTGAGCGCGTAAGGAGCAATCCGCAGCTAACGGAATTAGGGAAGCATTGCCGATTATCCGCTCGAACGCCTTTCGTTTCCCGAATCAGCACATATATACTGACGGGCGGCAATGGATCGGCGGACATTTCTGGAGTACCTGGGCGCAATGACACTCACGCCCGTTCTGACTGGTTCACAGAAGGAGAGCGGAATGTGGGGATTGATTGCGAAGGTTACGCTTCTGCCCGGCAAGCGCGATGAAATGATCGAAATCTTGAAGGAAAGCGCAGCCGATATGCCCGGATGTCTCAGCTACGTGGTGGCCAAAGACGCTACTGACGAAAATACGATTTGGGTTACGGAAGTGTGGGACAGCATGGCCAGTCACGATTCGTCGCTAGCGTTGCCCGCTGTCAAGAACGCCATGTCTCGAGGCAAAGCGATTATCTCAAACTTTGAGAGGATCGCGGTCACAAGCCCAGTGTGGGGAGCTGGGCTCCGAGCACCTCACCACTAATCTGCGGACGTCTCAGCACTCCTCGGCGCAAAATGCATAGGCACCATGCGAGCTCGAGAAAGGCCCGGTCGACGGGCAAACAGTCATTTGAGTTCTTTTTGACAGTCTCGTCTTCAGAGTAGCCGAGCATTCCGCCACGATCAAAAGGGGGTCTAAGAGCTATGCCGGATTATAATTGGGCGCAACTATGGCTTTGGCCTCCGGCACAAAAGTTGGCCCTTATGAGATGCAATCTCCGCTGGGCGCCGGCGGTATGGCTGAAGTTTATCGCGCGCGTGACACACGACTGGATCGCGTAGTAGCAATCAAAATCCTGCCCGATCATCTTTCCTGCAATCCTGATCTGAAGCAGCTTCGAGCGCGAGGCACGGGCCATTTCATCCCTGAACCATCCGCGGATCTGCACCCTGCATGATGTCGGCCACCAGAATGGCGCCGATTTCCTGGTCATGGAATATCTGCAAGGCGAGTCGCTGGCCGAGAGACTCCGGAAGGGACCCATGCCTCTGAAAGAAGCTCTGAAGATCGGGATCGAAGTGTGCGAGGCACTCGAAGCGGCGCACCACGCAGGGATCGTTCAGTGCTGGCGGGAGCCAGGCCGCTCATGGCCGCCTTCGCCAATCCAAAATCCACGCGCTTTGCAAAAGGAGGAAAGTCGTTGCTGGTCGGCGAACCAACCGGCCACGAACTGGTGCTCACTCTTATCGATCTGTCCAGTGGCCGGCGTGAACCATGGAAACGTATCCCCACCGAATCGCGGGCCGATCAGCTTTTTGAAGCTACCCCGGATTTGAAATATTACGCATACCCATTTCCTAGGTATTCGTCAGTTCTCTACATCGTCGAAAACCTCCGTTGAGCGAAGATAGGCCGGCAATATGAGCTGAGGCGGTTCTTCATTCTTTCCCAGTCACGTAGTCCGGAAGGAAGTTGGCCTAGTTGTGTATTAGTCGGGAATTCGGCCCCCACCAAATTCGTTGTTCGTTTCCGGACAATAGAATTCGACTTTGGACACAGCCGCGAACCGCAATTTGTAATTTAAGAAGATATCTCTTTGCGGAAACAATAACTTAGCTTTGGTCGAAATTGGCTGGGCACTTGCAGTTCTTCTTCCCTGGCAGTTCCTTTAGTTTGTCGGAGAATGTGGGCCTTGAACGCCTTCGTTGGCGATCTTCGCTATGCGCTGCGCCAACTGCTTAAGAATCCCGGCTTCACTGTGGTCGCGGTTCTGACGCTGGCGGTGGGACTGGCCGCAGTCAACACGATTTTCGCGGTCGTTGAAACGGTTCTGCTCCGCCCGCTGAACTTCCCCCGTTCCGATAGGATATTTGTTGTTTCCCAGAGTAACCCGGCTCTTGGTTCTGGTCCCAGCGTCGTTACGTTGCAGGAGTTCCAGCGCTGGCAGCAGTCGGGCTTGTTTGAACAAGCCGCGGCGATCGATACGAAGGAGTACACCCTGCTCGGACCGGAAAAGGCCGAACGCCTTTTCGGTGTTCGTGTAACTCCGGATTTCTTCCAGGTTTTCGAGGTGCAACCTTTCCTGGGCCACGGGTTCCTAGCCGAGGATGCAACGCCGGGCCATGACCATGTCATCGTTCTCAGTCACCAGCTCTGGATGCGGTCCTTCGGCGGCGACCGCAACGTCATTGGGAAGCCGATTCGCATGGGGGAAGGATTGATGACAGTCATCGGAGTCATGCCGCCACGATTCGATTTTCCCCGCTTGGCGGACGTGCGGACGATCATGTCCTGGGCGCCCGAACAGAGCGACTTCTGGACGCCACTGATCGTCACCGAGAAGCTCCTGCAAGAGGGTAACTTCAATTACTACGCTCTCGGTCGGCTCAAGGAAGGCGTCAGCGCTCAGCGCGCTGCCGAGCGATTCCAGGCAAGCGCGATACAGCTCTTCCGGGACGAGGAGGTACAGGATCCGTCATTCCGGGAAGGCTATGAACGGATACTCGCGACCCTCAAAGTGGACGTCACGCCGCTGCGAGACTCAATGTCTTGGGGGATTCGCGAAGGGCTGTGGATGCTGCTTGCCGCGGTTGGGCTGCTCTTAGGGCTGGTCCTGTTCAATCTGAGCAACTTGCTGGTCACGCGCCATGTCGGTCGGCTGCGGGAGTTTGTGTTGCGACAAACACTAGGGGCCACGCGCTGGCAAGTTTTCCGGCAGAGCATCGCGGAGCAGGTTTTGGTGGTGGCGGGGGCAGCCCTCATCAGCTTGCCGTTGGCGGAGTGGGGAACTTCGACCATTCGCAGCCTTGCCGGCGCGCGTATGCCGCGACTCTACGATCTCAGCCTCGACGTGCATGTCACATTGCTTCTGGTTGCGCTCTCATTGGTGATCGCCGTTGTGTTCGGAGCTCTGCCGAGCATTGTCCTTCCAACTTTCGCATTCAGCTCGGTACTTCAATCCGAGGACCGTACCTCCACCGCGGATCGGCGCACCAACCGGCTTAAGTCCGGTTTGATGGGAGTGCAAATTGGGATGTCGATGGTTCTCTTGATCGGTGCTGGCCTGCTCATCAAGAGCTTCACCAACGTCATGCAGGTTAATCCCGGCTTCGATCCCCACAACCTGCTGAACCTTTCCGTATCGCTTAATCCGAGGACAAATCAGGACCCGGCAAAGCGCCTAGCCCACCTTCGCGAACTGCTCGACGCCTTGCGAGCCATCCCAGGAGTGGAGTCCGCTGCGGTTGTGAACGAAGTTCCGTTGACTGGAGAGACCGATATCCATGACGTACGCGCAGCGGACAGATCGGCTTCGTCACTCAGCGAGAGTGAGGGTGCGGAATACCGCGTGGTGGATGCGAGCTACTTCCGAACCATGCACATTCCGCTGATTGCAGGCCGAGAGTTCCGGGAAGACGAACCAGCAGGATTTGCTGTGGTCAACCGCAAGATGGCCTCCCGTTTGTGGCCGGGTGCAGACGCGGTGGGGAAGCAGGTCCGCGATGGCGACAATCCACCAGTCACTGTGATTGGCATCGTTGGGGACATCCACGATGGCTCACTGGAGACTGAGCCCCGGATGCAGTTCTATCAGCCGCTGGCCGCTGACCCTTGGAGTGACCAGTTCATGATCCGGACGCGCATCGATCCTGCCGCCGTCCTTCCCATGGCCGAGGAAACCGTACGCCGCCTTGACCCGGAGCTACCGGTTAGCCATCCGCAAACCATGGAGCGGCTGCTGCAATCCACGACGCTCGACAGGCGTTTCGAAACCGGCCTAGTCGCCGGCTTCGCCGCTGCCGCTCTCTTCCTTGCGACGATGGGGTTGTTCAGCATTGCTGCGCTCTCGCTGGCGCAGCGTACGCGCGAATTCGGCATTCGGCTGGCGCTCGGCGCGATGGGCGCCGACCTGCTCCACTTGGAACTGTTCCGAACTCTGGTGGTTGCTTGCGTGGGCCTCGCATGCGGAGTCGCCGCTTCGCTCGCTCTGGCAAAAACCGTGGCAGGATTTCTCTATGGTGTAACGGCTTGGAGTCCGGAGGTCTATGGCACGGCGATGGTTGTGCTAATGGTGCCGGCGGTGGTGGCGGCGTGGCTCCCTGCCCGTCGCGCCGCCAAGGTTGATCCCATGGTCGCGCTTCGGTGCGAATAGCCTCTCGCTCAGTGCCACTGCAAACGGTTTCTCCTGGCTGATCTGTCCGGGGCCACGACAGAGAATCAAAGAGATGAAGCATCGCATTGCGACGGTCGTTAAACGCGCCCGCATTCCATCACTACGATTCCTCCCGGCTTGAGCGAATCAACAACTTTCTCAACCGGCACAACGGGCATGGTCGAACCGCTGCTTCCCACAATCGTAATCGCTCTCTCGAATGGCAGAAGTGTGCAGAGTCAAACCTAGCTCCTGCGCTCGCTTTTGGGCGATAGCGATACCCCCTTCAGCGGATCAACCCCCAAACGTTCCACCCGAGGCTTGCCAAATAGATGGCGTTTCGCCCCTGCCCATTCCATAATCTAAGGCCACTCCGGGTTGCCTACCTTTCACCATCTCCATCAGGAAGGCGTTCGGTGCGTGGCTGAAATTGGCGTTAGGGTCGAGGTACTAACGATTCCAGCAATCGGCCTCTAGAGTGTTGTGCTCCGTGCGAAGCAATCTGATTCTACGGGCAATTTCGGATACGGCGATCCCATCGTTCTTGAGCTCGCCAGCATATTTCTCGAATATCTGTTCGTCGGTGAGCGACCAATGGTTCGCCTCTTGCAACAGCGGCGCAAAACCTCCGCGAAATTGGTAGTAGACCCATACTCTGGTATCTGAGTTTCACGCAGTTTTTGGTGGGTTAGTATGCTTTCGCGATTACTGCCCGTCGGTCGACCTGCTCGCCCGTAATGATGCACTTGCCCGGGCCGTCATATTCATCCACCAGAGGAATACAGCGGATCGTGGCTTTGAACCTTTTCACGCGGAGGTCGCAGCTTGGGTCATCTTTCACGTGTGCCATAACGAACTTACCGCCACCCTTTTCGGCCGTAACGTCATTGAGGATCGATTCCACTTCGCCGATCGAGTTGGCCAGGACCGTATTCGCCTTCATGCGTTGCTTGGCTGCGCTCAACATGCTGTGTTGCATCTCAGCTAGAACCGCAGGCAACATTTGGGCAACACCAGTTGCTGTAATCGAATGCTTCTCACCGGTGTCTCTCCGCTTCAGCACAATACGGCCGGAGGCAAGATCCCGTGGTCCGAGTTCAAGTACAACCGGCACACCACGGCGCTCCCAATGGAAGAATTTAGCGCCGGGAGTCGGGCTTTCGCGGTCATCTACCTTGGCCCCAACCTCGTTTGCAATACGATGCGCAGCTTCAAGCACACGCGCTCTCTCGTCGTCCTTGCGATAGATGGGAACGATCACGGCTTTCGTAGGCGCAAGTTTTGGTGGCAGCACCAGACCCTTGTCATCGGAATGGCTCATGATGAGCCCCCCGATCAGGCGCGTGCTGGCGCCCCAACTCGTCTGCCACACATAATCGAGCTGCCCTGCCTGGTTCTGGAATTGGATGCCGAACGCTTTGCCGAAATTTTGTCCCAGGTCATGGCTGGTGCCGGCCTGCAACGCGAAACCGTTCTGCATCATGGCTTCGATGGAATAACTCTGCAGCGCTCCGGCGAACTTTTCCGCTTGCGTCTTCACGCCCTTGATGACAGGCATCGCCATTACGTCTTCGGACACCTCGGCGTACACGTCCAGCATTCGCCACACTTCTTCCGCGGCCTCCTCGTGATTGGCGTGTGCGGTGTGGCCTTCCTGCCACAAAAATTCCGTTGTCCGCAAAAACATGCGCGTGCGTAGCTCCCAACGAATGACATTGGCCCATTGATTGATCATCAACGGCAAATCGCGCCAGCTCTTGATCCATTTGGCAAAGAAGTGGCCAATGATCGTTTCCGAGGTTGGCCGAATCACATAGGCCTCGTCGAGTTGCTTGCCGCCGGCCAGTGTCACCACCGCCAATTCTGGCGAAAAACCTTCGACGTGCTCCGCCTCCTTGTGCAGAAAACTCTCAGGAATTAGC